>NZ_BQXN01000004.1:0-25735 GCF_045862745.1 Furfurilactobacillus entadae
TACAGCAATACGCAAACGCCTCAGAGCTAACCAAAGCAATCAATTCCCGGATTAATTATTACAATCAAAAGCGAATTCAAATAAAATTAGGCGGTCAATCACCACTCGATTTCGAGCGGCAATTAACTGCCTAATTAACAAAACTATTTAGTTCCAACTTTTTGGGTAAACGTCACCGAGATGATCTTTTGGGTTCAGCCTTTTTTGATATTACTGATTCAATTGTTGATCTGACTTTAAGAACAAACTGAGGATAACACCTAAGGCGCCAATTGCGGTGGCAGCCCATAGTGCGGCGTGAGCACCGTTAACAAGGGCTTGATGAATTCCCGTTGTGAAGGCTTGCCGATCCGTTTGCAGTAGTTTTGTGCTTGGTGACGTGGTGGTTGCAACGTTACTCATAATCGAAACAAGGATGGCCGTTCCGATGGCCGCACCAATCTGGCGCACCATGTTATTACTGGAGCTCCCGTGACTGATTAAATCACGGGGGAGTGATTGCATGCCAAGCGTACTGGCTGGCATCATGACAAATGACAGGCCGACATTGCGGATGGCGTAGGCAAGGATGACTAGCCAGATGGGTGTGGTTAACGTAATGAAAGTCAGTGCTAAGGTGCTGAGCGTCATGACGAGAACCCCAAAAATTACAATGGTGCGTCCCTTGCCGGCGCCTAAGAGTTTTCCGGCGAGGGGACTCATTAAGAACATGACGATGGCCCCGGGGAGAAGCGTTAATCCAGACTGGAAGGCCGTTAAATTACGGACGTTTTGCAAGTAAAGTGGCAGAATGAATTCAACCGCAACCATGCTGATTTGGGCAATTGCACTGATAATAGCAGCGAGGGCAAAGTTTCCCTGGCCAAAGACCCGGAGTTGAAGAATGGGATTTTTGATGCGCCCCTGCCGAAACAAAAACAGCGCTGTGATTATGCTCCCACAGATAATTGGCGCAATGGTACTTGCGGCCCCCCAGCCGTGATTACCAACGTTTGAAAAACCAAAGAGTAATAGACCAAAGCCACTCATCGAGTAAATTACGGAGGGCCAATCAAGCGGAATGACGCGGTGTGGCACAACGTCGGCCATGAAGAAGAGCCCCATTAAGACTGCTAAAATAATAACGGGAAGCATTGCGATGAAGATGGAGTGCCAGCCCCATGTATCGACTAACCACCCGCCTAGTGTGGGCCCGACGGCTGGTGCCAAACCGAAGACGATGCCGAGCAGGGCAGTTGGGGTACTCCGTTCATCCTTGGGGTAGACGGAAAAGAGAATGGTCATGGCTAACCCAGAAAGAATCCCGGCACCCATGGCCTGGACAAAGCGGCCGAGGAGTAGCCAGCCAAAACTTGGCGCAAAGGACGCAATGATCGTCCCAAATAAAAAGATGAGTTCGGTGGTGACAAAGAGGTGTTTCGTATTATACCGATCAGCCAGCCATGCGGTGATGGGGATGAGAACGCCACTAACCAGAGCGTAACCAGTGGATAGCCATTGAACGGTCGCAGTGCTCAGACTAAATGCGGTCATTAACTTTGGCTGGGCCACGGAGAGAATGGTTTGGTTGAGCATTGTAACAAAGGCGCTAATAACGACGGCTGCGACCAGGAACCGCCGATTGTACGTTGTTTTCATGAGTTTTGAGCCTCCAAAAAATATAGTTAGATATCTAACGATTTGTAACTATAATCGTTAGATATCTAACTGTCAAGCACACACCGATGAAAATTGACTAGATTCCCATGCTATACTAGTAAAAAAGGTGCTGTGGAGGCCGCTAATGGCAGTGAATGGGCAACAAATCAATAATTTAATTAGGGAAATTGGGATTACGCAACGGCGACAACTGGAGACGCGGTTACGAACAGAAGTTAACGTGACCCCTGAACAGGGCCGCGCACTCCAGATGGTTGCGGCCAAACCAGGATTAATTCAACGCGAAATGGCCGATATGTTTAACCGCCGGGGAGCAAGTGTTTCAAGTTTGCTCCAAAATCTTGAGCGTGATGGCTTGATCACTCGGCAACGGGCGGCGAATAACGGCCGGAATAAACAAATTTTTTTAACGGAAGCGGGGCAACGGCTGGTTGATCGAATTCAGGAAGAGTTTGAACAGGCAAATCAAGGTGTGACGTCACAGCTGACGGTGGACGAGCAAAAAATGCTCATTCAGCTCCTTCAGAAATTAAACAACGGTGAAGCTGATCATGGCGACACACTTTAATGCAAATAAAAATGACCATCACTGGGACCCCGCCGCTTTGGCTGATTCCCAGTAATGGTCATTTTTGCATTGATTGTGATTAAGGTCGTGCTGTTTTTAATGAATGAACTTGTTATTTTTGAAGCTGGTGATAATTTTCATCGAAGTAACGGCCGTTGCGAATGTCGTCCGTCATGCCGGCATAGGGCGCTTCACTAATAACGGCCTCGTTATTTTGCCCGGCATTCCCCATGTAAGTGATTGTTGCAAATTCTGGTACAACGAGTTTTGGATAAGTCGCGTATTTTTCGCGGGCCGCGCGCATATCGTCTAGGTGCTCGTTTTGGTAGGTGACGGTGATTTCGGGATGGTCTTCAACCCACTTTGGGAAGAAGATGGTGCCATGAAGTTTATCTTCGTTTGGTAAGAAATCTAAGGCAACGTCCGTACCAGTAGGCTCGGTCCAGCTAATCTTGTAGATCCCGGGTGTTAACATCACAATGTCCGCTGTCTGATCCGTGACCCAGCGACCCGCAACCATACCACCGTGAATGCGGTAATCGACGGTGTGGTCATTTTTGGCGTACCATTCGTACTCCCAGCCATTGTCGTAAGTGTAAATAAAGTGGGTTCCAAGAAAGTCATCCAGTGTTTTAAATGTTTTATGGTTCATTGTAAAAACCTCCATTGTTTAAGTAATCATATACATGTAATTAATTACATGTATATGATAGGATGTTTTTAAATACTTGTCAAGGAGCATACACAATGGCACAGAAAAACCGGTTGAAGTACATTTTGCTCGGACTTTTAACCGAGCGGGCGCAAAGTGGCTATGATTTAACGCGGGCGTTTGATACGGGCATTGGTGAATTTTGGTCAGCGAATCACAGCCAAATTTATCCGTTGCTAAACAAAATGGAAACTGAAGACCTGATTACGCACGAGTCCCAACTGGCGGGGGAGAAACTGACAAAGAAGGTTTATTCAATTACGGCAGCGGGGGAAGAAACGTTTACTCAGTGGTTGGGGAGTGCCTCTGACGCAGATAATGAGCACGATGAGTTTGTTCTGAAGCTGTATTTCATTCAGGAACGGCATGATTTTCGCCTGGTCGAAATGGTTCGAAACCAACGCGCTAAACGGCAGGCAAAACTGGCTCATCTTCAACAGCAGTTGGCGGATAAGTTTATGGATTCAACGATGATTGAGCAGCAGTACGGTCATTATTTGGTCTTACGCCATGCGATTGAACGCGAGCGTGAATACGTTGCGTGGTTAACGAGTATTCTCGATGAAGCAAAATAAAAACGGCACTAGGGCAACTGCTTAGTCTAAGCAGTTGCCCTAGTGCCGTTTTTGAAATCAGATTACGCGTGGTTCGTTGTCTGTGAAAATGGTGTGTCCGCTGAAAGTAGCTTCGCCTTTTCTTGTTCAAAGCGGTGCATTTTTTCAACGAGAAAAGATTGTTGCTGTTGCAAGCGAGTAATTTGTTGGTTGGTTTCATCCTGCAAATGTTCTAGGAGGGCAATTCCGGTATCGTAGGCCGTGACTGACTTATGATCATCACGGAAAAGGTCAAGCATTTGTTTTGTTTCTGCAACGGTGGCGCCGAGATGTCGCAAATGAAGTAATTTATTGAGGTCATCCAGATCATGATCACTATATTCACGTTGGCCGTTGTCGTTACGTTGAATGGGGTGGAGAAGCCCCTTCTTTTCATAGAAGCGGAGGGCATCATAGGTCACATGAAACTGGGCGGCAACGTCATGAATAGCATGCATTGATTTATTTTCTCCTTTTTTTCGAATTAAGCTTGCGCTAGTCTAACACCAGCGGCGTAGGATATCAATTATTCAAACAGGAGGTTCATTTAAATGACAGAAAATAATCAAGAAGTGATAACGTTAGTGACCGGTGGTAACCGGGGGATGGGATTAGAAATCGTCCGTGAATTGGCAGTGGCAGGCCAGCACGTCATTTTAGGCGCGCGACGTCTTGAAAAAGGGCAGCAAGCAGTTGCAACGTTGGCGGCGGATGGCATTAACGTCGATGTCGTTGAACTAGACGTTACGGATCCGGATTCAGTGACCCGCGCGGCGCAAACCATTGCGGATCGGTATGGCGCCCTGTCTGTTTTGATAAACAATGCGGGAGCTGTGTTTGATTTTCGTCAAACGGCCGCAGAAGTTGAAATGAAACGGTTACGGGCAGACTTTGAAATTAATTACTTTGGCTTAATTGACGTGACGCAGAAAATGCTCCCGTTGTTAAAGAAACGTCCACAGGCAAAAATCATTAACGTATCAAGCATGATGGGGTCCAAGACAGAGGCATTGAACCCAGCATCCGAAGTTTACCAGGCGGTAGCTGTCGGTTACCAATCCGCTAAAGCTGCGGCCAATATGTTTACCGTTCAGTTGGCAAAGGAAATGCGCCGTGAAGATCTGAACATCACAGTGAACGCCATTGACCCCGGGATAGTGGCAACTGAGTTTGGTGGCGCAACTCCGGAGCAAGTGAAACAAATGGGTGGGCAACCAGTGAGTGTTGGGGTGGCCCGAACCGTTGAATTGGCAACGGACTGGACAAGTACAGAAACGGCAACGTTTAGTAATACACACGGACCGGTGGCGTGGTAAAACTATTAGCGGTCATTAAGCGCGTTCAACTCGAAGTGAGTGAACGCGCTTTTTATTTTTGCCAATACATAAATATTAGATATTGACCGACAAAGTTAATAAATGCACAATGATTTCAAAGGAATTAAAATATTCATTTTATAAAAAGGGATAAATTTATGAAAACTGAATTTAAAACGTTTTATACTCAAATGGCACTGGAATTGCTGAATGGAAACCTAACTTTTTTTATGGGAACTGGTTTTAGTATGCAACTTACAAATGGACAAGCGCCAAGCTACGAGCGTCTCCTTTTTGAAGTGCTGGAGAGCGTCGAAAATCGTTTGGAAGAAGCATCAAATAATCATGACGAAAAATGGATCGATGAAAAGAAAACTCAAAAGAATGAATGTGTACAGTTAAAAAAACAGCTTTTTAGTGAGCACCATAGAGCGAAGTACGATTTACAAATTACGGCGCAAATTATTGAAGACTTTTGTAATCGCTGTGAACAAGATTCTAAAGTAGTCGTTGCTGATTGTATAGGTAATGATACTGAAGACGGAAAAATAGATAAACAACAAGTGAACAAATTAAAAGAATCACTAATGAGTTTTAGTGATGGGAAACAGATTGCTAATGTTAATTTTATTACTACTAATTATGATGATTTGATTGGTGGTAGTTGTTTGGAAGGTAATTGTAATCGTATTTTCGGCAATAAAATTGAGTCGTCCATGAAGAAAAATATGCCGGATGTTTATCATATCCATGGTGTTGCTAGCAATCCCAAATCAATGGTTTTAACGATGAAAGATTATTTTAAATTTGAACGAAGCAATGATTATATTTTCCATAAATTTTATAGTCTTTTATATGAAACAACGGTCGTAATAATGGGGTATTCGCTCCAGGATTTTGATTTGAATTTGTTTTTGAGCGAAGTTAATGATTTTAAAAAGCAATCAATGCGTGAAAAAAATATTTTTTATATTTCTAGAAATAGTGTTGATCACTTATTCAAAGAATATTATTTTTTGAATTATGGCATTAGAGTCATTGATAATACGGAAATTGATGAGTTCTTTTTGAATTTGGCTAACACACGTGAAGACGCAGATGAGGTTATGTCCTTGGATTTTGGTGAATTACTAAAAGGGGATAACGAAGTAGAAGATGAGTTATTACATAATCAGATGGGATTGGGTCAAATTTGTGCAGGACTTAGTTCAGTATCGTCTTCTCTTAATGATCCTAAAACACTTCACTTTATTTTTGGTCTCGTTGAACGTAAATTAGTTTTTACTAAAGAACCTAAAAGGTTTGAACAGTACGTCCATTTAGCTTCATGGTTGATTTTTTTATTGAAGAATTTAGATTTTGAACGATTGACAATTACTGATGAAAAACGTTTTGAAAAATTTCTACAATATTCGTTTGAGAACATGAGTAAGGAACTGAACCCTGGATATTCGTGGAATGCTTATGCAGAGTGGAAGCGACGAATTAAGGAACTGAATCCAAAACAACGGGAGTATTTGTTGAGGTTTATTGAAGATAGAAAATTCAAACCAGAAAATAATGTTGATGGAATTAAAAATGAATTGAATTTGGCGCAATAATGATTACTTAAAAGACGATTAATGTGAATAGAATTGAATGGAAACTAAAAAGTTTATTTATTATGTTTCAACTTAGGATTTAAAGGTTTTTTATTATTCATTTTGTTCGTCAGCAGCAAGGTGGGAATCAATAAGGCCAGTGCTGTTAACGAAATGATGAGGAAGCCGTTTTGGAACGCTGCCGTTTTAATTGTCAGCATGTGGTTAGCCGCAAATGATTGAATGTGCGCGGGGGCAACGTGAAAGTCACCGTGCTTAAGCTGGGTGGCAAACGTTTTGGCACGGGTGGTTGCGTATGATGAAATGATGGTGGTGATCAACGCAGACCCAAAGGCACTCCCGACGTTTTGAATGATGCGTGAACCAATGGTTGCGGCGGGAACCTGGTCGGCCCGCATACCGGTGTAGGCGTCTGCCATTAATGGCATCATAATACCGCCGGCGCCAATCCCACGGATAAACAAGACAATGCCAATGAGCCAGTAGGCAGTGTCTTTATCGAACCAGTAAAACGGAAGCGTGCCAACAAACGCAATCAAACTGCTGATCAAGACTACGTATTTAGCACCGAGTTGGTCGGTGAGTTTGCCCGTTAAACCACGGGCTAGTAACATGCCTAATCCCTGGGGCAACAAGGATAGTGCCGCGGTGAGAACGGACATTTTTTGAATTGTTTGAAAATAAAGGGGCAGCAGTAACATCGCACCGTTTAAGACGGTTCCAGCAAGAAAGAGGCCGAGTCCGGCGCCATTAAACGAGCGAAAGGTAAATAAACTAAGCGGCAGAACGGCCCGCTCCTTTTTAATGGCCGCCCAAATGATGTAACAAACCAGGGCGCCGATCCCACCGATGATGAAAGTGAGGCTGGTCCGGTTATTAAAAGTGGCTGTATGCGCTGCTCTTACCATGCCGTAAATGATTGAGCTAGAGGACAGGATCAACAGTAAAATGCCGATGAAGTCCATTTTTGCCGCCTTATTTTGGGCTGGATAATGGGGCATTTTCCAAATGATCAACGCAATTGAGATCAACACAACCGGGATGTTGACCCAAAAGAGCCACCGCCATGAAGCAAATTTGATGATGATTCCACCAATAATGGGTCCAAATAAAGGACCAAGAATCATGGGTAAACCAACCGTTGCCATCATTTGCCCAATGACGTCAGTACCAGCTGTTTGAACCAGAAGTGTTGTTAGCAACGGCATAATCAACCCGCCGGCAAACCCTTGAACTAACCGTGCGAGAATCAATGCGTGGATGGTGGGTGACAGGGCGGACAAAAGCGAGCCAATTCCAAAAAGAATTTCGCCCGCCATGAAGACGGTTTTTCCGTCAAACTTATTTAGGAGCCAGCTGGAAAATGGCACGGCCACTCCGGTTGCCAGTAAGTAACAGGTGACGGTCCATTGCACCGTCGTGACGCTGCTATTAAAGCTTTTAACAAGGTTATTGATGGCAATGTTCATCATTGTCGAATCTAATAACGGCGCCATTGCACCGAAAACGATGACTAGTGCTGTTATAACCGTTGATTTAGGAATCTTTGTTTCTTTTGACATAATTTCCTCTCCTTAAGATACTACTCGGTATCTTTTAACTACGAAGTGTATAATACGCTGTAAGAAGAAAAAGTCAATAAGAAACTTTTTGGTTTCTTAAACACAAAGGAGAAAAGATGACGAAGACGCGTCGCCGGGGTGCGGAACTAGATGCAGCAATTTATGAGGCCACCCGCTCAATTCTAGAAAACGAGGGCCTTGCGCAGCTCACCTTTGCAAAGGTTGCCGCTGCGGCGGGAACCAGCAAACCTGTTATCTATCGCCACTGGCAGTCACCATTTGAACTGGCCTTACTGGCAGTACAAGATAAAATTAAAACTGATAATAACGGCCGTCTTGATGAACTGGAATTGACTGGGACCAGCCTGTCAGCGGATTTGTTTCAAACGTTTAAACGGTTTACATTCAGTACGGATGCGTTTGGAAAATCATTTGTCCTGAGCTTTAATGGCCTTAATGATGAACAAAATAAGCAGTTGCAGGTGATGATCAACGAGGCAAAACAAATCGACATCAACGCGATTGATCACGTTGTGGCGCGTGCCCAGGCCCGCCATGAACTGGCGACTGGCAAGCTTGATGACGCGCTTAAATTGATGCCGTTTGAATGGCTCCGTTACCGGATTTTTATGAACGAAACCATTACAGATGAAGACCTGACAAAGTTGATCGATGGCATGCTTGTTCCTGCGTATCGACAAGCCTTAGCTAAGTGACTAAAAGACCCACACAGACACGATAATACGCTGTCTGTGTGGGTCTTTTGATTACTGCTTGGGCCGTTTAGTCAGGTGCATTTGTCAGTGACCAGTTGATGGAACCAGTGTACTGGCCGGCGAGGGCACCGGGATCAACGTGAAGAAGAAGCCCGTTAGTTGCCGACCAATCGGCAGCGGCATTCGTTAACGAGTGACCGGCCGCCTTGGTGCCGTTGGCAACGATGGTGGCTGCGCTTGAAAGTGGGGTAATGGAGCCGTTATTAGCATCAACGAAACCACCGGGAAGCTTAACGCCAGCAGCGTTTTTCATGGGGGTCGCGCTGGCCGTTAACGTCCATTTTGCCCCGGGTTCACGAGTATCACTAATATCAATTGGTGCGGCAGCTGGGGCCTTATTAATGGGTGTTATCGGGACTGTGGATGTCGGGAATGTGTAGGTGGCAGGTAAGGCTTCAAAAGAGAGCGTTCCGGGAACACAAACAACGGTAATGTAAAGTGGCTCGGAGTTATCAGTACCGTTAGTCGCGTAGATGGGGACTGTGAGCTGACCGTTTGGAATCAATGCGGCAAGCTTTGCGCCTAAACTTGTGCCCTCGGTGTCAAACGAAATGTTGTTACGCGCTGGACCTGAGGAATCTGAAGCAGAGATGCCCGCGGCTTTAACGAGGGCGCTAATAATGTCATCGTCACTTTTTTGACTTAACGCGAGCATTTCATCTGGATTAAAGGTGACCGTTTGCGTATCACTTTCGATTTCAAGGTCGTCTGACTGGACGGACGCCTGGGCAGTCCCAGGCGTGTCGCCTTTTGTGCTCGATTCCGTCACGGTCACCTGTGACTTGCCGCGAAGGCTGGTGCCGACGGGTAAGGTGTACCGCCCATTTCCATCAACTGTGGTGGTCGTGTTTGTTGCGTCACAGCGAATGGTGTCACCCGCAAACGAACCGGTTCCAGAAATGGTTGTGTCCGTATCCTTAACGGGTTGGTTGATGGTTGGCTTGAGGCTGTAACTGGCTGGTTTGGCCCATGTGGCTAAAGCAAAATAGTCAGGGTTGTTGGGCCGAAGGGCAGTTGTGGCCTGAAAACCGATGTAATAAGGGGGCTGACTTTGGGAAAACAGTGGAACTGCTACCATTAGATTCGTGAAGATCAAATTATTTGTGTAGTTTGGTTGAATGTTGAAGTAACCTAACAAGTCGTCACCGTCATCATTAAACGTATTGTTGCTGAAACTACCGAAGTAGAGGCTGTTAAGTAGATAAAACTGGGCGGGAACCGAGGTTGAGTTTCCGGTTGAAAATTTCCCCGTGAGTTGAACCTTAAGGGTATCAGTCCGCGTGGAAATTTGACCATTGACGGTATAGTTCGCTAAAACCTTGTTGATTGTGGGGTATTTGATTTGTCCAAGTGGGTTAGTTGTTGGTGACTGACCGGCCACATATGCCCGCTGATTAACAATGTTCATCGTTGAAGTGACATCAACGAAATTGTTGGCATCATCTGCGTGAGCGGGGAGTGGCGCACACCACCAAAAAATAAAGAGACAACTGAGCAGGCCGAAAAGGACTTGATCGGTTAATAAAGTGAACTGTTTTTGTTTCATGTTAAGCTCCTTTGCAAATAACTAACCGAATTAAAGCTGGTTGAAAACGAAAGAATGTTTTAGTTGTGCATCTAATTGGGAGCGTTGGCTAGCGTCCAGGTAATCGTGCCGTGGTACTGATCGGCGAGAACTCCAGGATTTACATGAAGGAAAATCCCGTTTGTTGGCGACCAGTCCGCCGTTGCATTGATTGTCGATTGGCCGAAAACCTTAGTCCCAGTGGCAATCGTTGTGGTGGCCGTTAATGAAGTGGTAGTCCCATCGTGGATGGCAACTAGTTCACCGGGGAGTGGTCGCCCACTTGCAGTGGTCAATGGCGTTGCACTGGCTGAGAGCGTCCAGGTGGCACCAACGGCGCGGGTATCCGTAATGAGGATGTTGGGATTTACTGGGGTCAGGTTAATTGGTCCAATTGGGACAACGGTGGTTGGAAAGTTTAGGGGTGTAAGCGGCGTTTGGAGGGCGACGGTGCCTGGGGAGCTGATAACGGTGAGTTGTAAGGGAGCAGAGTCAACACCGTCTTTTGTGGCATAAATGTTGATGTGCATTTGACCACCCGGAATCAAGGCTGCAAGTTTTGCCCCCAGATTTGAATGGTTTGAGGCAAATGTGATCCCGTCACTCGCCCCGGCGGTTGTGTCGGTGGCTGAAATCCCGGCTGCGTGAACGAGGGTGGCGATAATGTCTGCGTCGTTTTTTGTGATGAGTGGCGTCATCTTATCTGGGTTCAGGGGAACCGTTTGAGTTGTACTTGTGATAATGAGATTCGGACTTGCTTGAACTGGTGCCGAGATGTTACCAGGATTATCGGTTCCCAATGGATTGATTTCCGTTACTTTGACGTGGGCCCGGCCGCGCAGACTGTCGCCAACAGGGAGTGTATAGGTGCCGTCCGCATTGACCGTGGTGGAAGTATTGGTGGCGTTAGAGACGATGACATCATTTGGAAACGAACCGGTACCGGTAATTGTGGTGTCAGTATCTTTTATTGGGGTCGTGATGGTTGGCGTCAGCGTGTATTCATCCGTTGTTGGCCAGGTGACCAACGCAATTGAATCGGCATCGGCAGGCCGTGAGGATACAGCACATTGAAGACCTAAATAGTAGGGGGCCTGTCCCTGAAAGGACCACGGGACTGACGTGGTTAATCCTGAATTGGGGAAGGAGACGGTGTTTGTGGAATCGACGGTGGTTCCCAATTGCGGGAGAAGATCCGTAGAACTACTGGTGAAAACGTTGCTACTAAAGGCACTGGCGTAAAGGGCATGGATGTTATAGGGCTGAACGATTACCGGAATCAGCGGTTTCCCCGTGGAGAACGTACCAGCAAAAGTTACCTGAAACTGGTTCGTTCGTTTGGTAATGTGACCGTCTGTCGTGTAGTTTGCGGTGATCTTAGTGATGGTCGGAAAGGTCAATTTACCCAATGGATTTCCCGATGCAGATTGGTCGTTGGCATAAATGCGTTGATTAAGGACCGTAACGGACGGGGTAACGTCCACGAAGTCGGTTGCGTCAGTATTTGCGGCAGCCTGAATCGGAAAGGCGTGAAGCACAAACAGGCTAAGCATTAAGAAGAATGAGGACCAGTTAATGATGAAATGGAACTGCGGTTGTTTCATGGTAACCACCCTTTCACAGAATGGAATAATTTTAATAATAAATTTATTTAAGTTTATTTAACTGGGATGATAGTAACATCATTCTTTACATATGACAACGAAAAAGGAATGGGCGGTTGCTTCCCAATGGCGCAAACATTAAAAAAGACTTGCATTTAAATGAGCTTAATGTTAATTTTAATGGCATTAAGTGTTTACTAAGGCTAAATGACTGGGAGGGCGGCGATGATGAAAACGAATGTTAACAAAATGAATGCGGCCCAGTCGATGACCACAACGACCTCAACCACAGTGCTGTGGTTGAGCTTTTTGTGGTGAGATAAACGATATCAATCACAAAACGGCCAACCACGAACTTCTTACTAGAAGCGTGGTTGGCCGTTTTTTAATTCAATGGTGGAGGAATGGCAAATGGAAGAGGAACAAGAACAAGCGGGGCTAAAACGGTCCCTGTCAGCAGGGCAAATGCAGATGATCGCACTAGGGGGCACAATTGGTGTCGGTCTGTTTTTAGGATCGACTGCCACGATTAAGTGGACCGGGCCGTCCGTTATTCTCGCCTATGCATTGGTGGGGGGCCTCCTTTACCTTGTGATGCGTGCGTTAGGAGAAATGATTTACATTAATCCAACGACGGGATCCTTTGCTGACTACGCAACAACATACATCCATCCGCTTGCCGGTTACCTAACCAAGTGGAGTAATGTGTTCCAATACATCGTGGTGGGGATTAGTGAAGTGATCGCCGTGGGTGAATATTTGCGGTACTGGTGGCCCTCTGTTCCGGGCTGGTTAGCCGGCGTGGTCGTTATTGTGCTGTTAACGCTGGCCAACCTTGCTTCTGCGCGGGCGTACGGGACGTTGGAATTTTATTTTGCCATGATTAAAGTAGTGACGATCGTTGTGATGATCGTTCTTGGAGGAATGGTTATTTTCCTCGGTTTAGGGAACCATTGGCATGCAGTGGGCTTAAGTAATCTGTGGTCTCACGGCGGTTTCTTTACGGGCGGTGTGAAGGGGTTCATTTTCTCGATGTCCGTTATTGTCGGTTCCTATCAGGGCATTGAGGTGCTGGGAATCACGGCCGGCGAGGCGAACAATCCGCAGCATGCCATTGTGGCCTCTGTAAAATCAATCGTGTGGCGGATCCTAATTTTTTACATTGGGGCAATTTTTGTCATTGTGTCGATCTACCCATGGAATCAGTTATCCGCAATGGGCTCTCCGTTTGTTGAAACGTTTGCTAAAGTGGGGATTACAGGAGCGGCCGGAATTATAAACTTCGTGGTGTTAACAGCCGCGATGTCTGGTGCGAACTCCGGGATTTATAGTTCGAGCCGCATGCTGTTCAAACTTTCTCATGATGGCGAGACGGCAAAGGGGTTAAGCAAGTTGTCACCACGCCAAGTGCCATTACGGGCAACCCTTGCGATTTCGGGCGGGATTTTCATCGGTCTGACGTTAAATACGTTATTTACGCAGTTTAGTCACGCTTCAGCAAACATATTTGTGCTTGTTTACAGTTCCAGTGTGTTACCCGGGATGGTACCGTGGTTTGTGATCCTGATTGCGGAACTCCGGTTTCGGCGGGCGAACCCAGAGTTAATGAAGGCCCATCCGTTTAAAATGCCGCTGTACCCAATGACAAACTACATTGCGTTGGCCGCATTGGTGCTGGTGGTGATCTTTATGTTTATTAATCCAGATACCCGGATCTCTGTTTCAATTGGGGTGCTCGTTTTGGCGGTGCTGAGCTTGACCTATTACGTTCGGCGGTGGCGCGGACTGGGTGTTGAATAAGCCCCCCCAAAAAAAGTAAAAAATGATATTAGAATCAAATTCAGTAATTAATCTATTTGAACCCTTTATTTTTAACATTTCATAAATTGATTTTGGTGTTAGAAACATTCATGCTATTATCAATTGAGGATTAATTTTAAAAGAAGGGGTTCACTATTTTGAAATTCTTTCAAATATGTAAACGTTCTGCTGTGATTCAATCACTTCTGGTCATACTGATTATTGCTGCGTTTCTCTATTACGCAGGGGGAAAAACGGGTTATTTATACGCAGGGGCGGATTTAAGATTTCATGTTAATCGGATGTATGAAATCCAAAAGAACTTAGAGACCGGGCATTTATTGCCGACAATTTCAACATTTTCTGCGAATCAGGTTGGGTCTTTTGTTATTCGTTTGTATCCACAAATGCCTGTGTACATTGGTGCGATATTATTAATGGTGTTTCCACCAGTTTTTGCGATGTACCTTTTTATGGGCTTACAAATCTTTCTTGGATTTTTGGTTTGTAAATACGTTGCCCGAAAGTTTTACCTTGATCAACTTAATAGTACCTTTGTAGCAATCACCTATGCATTGTGTATCCCACTGTTAAGCCGGGCCATTCAGCAATGGCTGATGGGAGAAGTTTGGGCCATTAGTTTTATGCCACTGGTTATTCTTGGCTTTGTGGGAATTGTGAGCCATTCGAATGAAACGGATGATGCGCATCAAATCGTGTCAATAACATTACGACAAAGCATTGTGGCATTGGCATTGGGAATGGGCCTCGTACTATTCTGCCATATTTTATCGTTTGTTATTTTATGTTTCTTTTTAGGAATCGGCTTTGTTATTGCGTTATGCTTAGCGAAACAAAAATGGTTATTGACTAAGTCAATGGTTGCCGCAGGAGTTTTAGGTGGCGGTTTCACAGCCTATTTTTGGTTGCCATTATTGTTGGTGTTCCATAATAATCGCATTGCAAATCCGATAATCCTTAAGGATTTACCCACGTGGGCAAGTCCTGATCTCCAACAATTTCTTGGAAACGTGATGGGGCTACACTTTTCAACAGATACAACGGGCTTAATTGTATTAATTGCTTTATTTATTTTTCTCGTAACGTATCATAAACAGACCCGATTGACTAAGTGGTTGGCCGCTACCTGTTTATTAGTTACCGTTAGTGAATCAAAAGAAGTGTGGCAGTATTTGTACTGGCCGCCACTTAGTCAAATTCAGTTTCCTAATCGAATGTTAGGCATTGTTTTCTTTCTTGGTAGTTTGTTGCTGGGGTTAAGCGTGGTTGCCGCTTTTTCCAACCGCCGGCAATCACAGCATTACTTTTTATTTGTGGTAGCGCTGTTTGCGATTGGCATTAGTTTTGTTAGTGTGAAAAATGAATGGTTACCGATGATTAACCATGACCGGGTAGCGATTAAAGTGAAACCAAGTAAACATCATTTGGTTGATACGACGACACCTGATTCTTTTAAAGTAAATAATCATGAATTCCATTATTTGATGGGATACTGGACTAATTATGGGGCAACTGATTATTGGCCGAAAGCAACTAATAATGATGTTTCATTAATTGACCATGTTGTGAAACGTGATGGCAAAAAGGGAACAGCAAAATTGCATCCGCTTCCTAATGGAATGCGCTATCAAGGGCATTTTGATGCACATAGTACTGTGGTACTACCATTTGTCATGTACCATGGACGGTATCAAGTTACGGATCAACAGGGTCATCCTTTGCAATATCACGTGGACAAACATGCTCAGCTGGTGGTTAAAACAAAACAGCAAACGTCTGCGATCACTGTTTATCGGCCGGTCGAATTGAGCACATATCTAGCGCTAGCGATGAGTGTTTTGACGGCGATTTGCTTGATTGTTTTAGGCTATCAAAGACCGCGGAAATCGATGAAACATTAACGGATAAGTGAGGATACTCGTTAGTTGTTTAAAATCACTTAAAATAAACAGACCATCGGATAGCAATCTTACAATTGCTATCCGATGGTCTGTTTTTGATTGCGGTGATTTTTACAAATTTGGATCCATTTTAAACGTCAGCTTGGATAGTTCCGCACCCTTTGTGATCAAACTGAACAGAAAATCACGGGTGGTTTGGTTATAATGAGCAGCGATTTCATGGTTTTGCTCAGTCAGATAAGCAGTCAATGCGTCGCCGCTAAGCGTGGCGGCCGCCTGGTCAACCATGGCAATTTTCCGTCGGGCCCATTCACCGAGGTCCTTTTGGTAATCAAGGTCGTCCTCAATGAAGTCGGTGTAGTGGGCTTCAACGATGGTGGCAAGGGCTTCGTACAACCAGAAGGCGTCGTTTAGGTCCATCTTTTCTGCTACGGTTCTGTAAGATTCATCAGTATCCGTTGCGTTAGTAAAGAATGGCACGTATGGACAGAAGGTTGGGACGCCCATTTCCACCCATTGAATCCCAGCATTACCGAGCCGGTCACTATCTCGCATCTGAAGAATGTGTGATTGCGCCGTCCGCGAAAGGGAAATGGACCGGTAGACTTTGCGTTCTGCTGGTGTGCCATCGCCGAGCGGGTCATACTTTGTTTCGTCAAAGTGGGACTTCAAAATGTACTGAATGTCCTCAACGGAAATTTTACGTTCTGCCTTACGAATGAACGGCATGTCGGGAGATTCAGGTGTCTGGTTTAGCGTCGTGGTTGGGTTTAAAAAGCGTTGTGCAAACCAAACGCGGGGGGTGTTGTAGTGATGGTCTTTCTTTGTGTTGGTTCCGAAAATGTGGCGGAAATCCCACCGGTTTTCGTCAGGGTTGAGGTGGTTATCGGCAACAAATTGCTGAATGCCATCCGCCCACTGATAGTTTTTCGGATCCGTAAAATCAATGTCTTCAATGGCAATTTGGTTGGCGGCAACGGCGTAGCTATCATCCGGAATCCGGACGGCGACCCACATGTGACCGGTGACGATTTCCATGTACCAGACTTCATTATGGTCATTAAACTGAATGCCGTTTCCTTCAGCAGAACCGTACTGTTTGATGAGCTTACCGAGGTATTCGACCCCTTCACGGGCACTGTGAATAAACGGAAGCACTAAGGTGGTTAATGAATCCTCAGCAAAGCCGTTTTTGACGAATGGATCGTAGGCGAGGACTTTTTCATTGGCGTACACGCTTTCTGTCGCGCTTTCACCAACGTTGGCTTCATTAAACCCGTCTTCTTCATTCGGGCCATCGGTTGGATCTGCATTAGGAGTCGCGGTGTAGCGAAGTCCGTCAGCTGGCAGTGGCACGGTTAGCTGATTGTACGGTGAGACGTATGTTTCTGAACGACCGGAAACAGCAGGCTGAACGAAGAAGCGTTTGGGATGAATTGCTACCACCCGGTCCTCGTTTCGCGCAATGTAGGTGGCACCATCAAGGGATGCCTTTTTACCGACCATGATTGATGTACAGGCGGATGCTTCAAAACGATCTGTCATGTGGAACCTCCAAAATAATCTGAATTAATGACGCTAAATAACCTTCTAACCGAGTATAACGGTCCTCATGACGGAGTTCAAATGTGGCTCAGATCGGGTAAAAAGTTCAGATGACCTAACGATTAAGTGATTCATTATTTCATCCGGCCGATTGCTAGGGTCCGTGAAAGTTATCGTGGTAACGTGAACATTGCGGTAAAGCTATTTTAAGGAGGAATTGAGACGATGACGGATAAATTAACAACCAGTGCGGGACAACCATGGGCCGATAATGATCACTCACAAACGGTGGGCGAGCGGGGTCCGATGCTACTTCAGGATTACCAACTTCTAGAGAAGTTGGCCCACTTCAACCGGGAACGCATTCCGGAACGTGTGGTTCATGCAAAAGGCGCCGGTGCAACCGGAACGTTTACGTTAACACGCAGCATGAAGCAGTACACGAAGGCGGCGGTTTTTAATGCTGTTGGGGAGGAAACGCCAATTGCACTGCGTTTTTCACAGGTTGCCGGGGAGTCGGGCTATCCAGATACATTGAGGGACGTCCGCGGTTTTGCCCTCAGGTTTTATACACAAGCAGGGAATTACGACATTGTCGGTAACAATACGCCGGTCTTTTTTGTAAACGATCCACTGAAATTTCCAGATTTCATTCATTCGCAAAAACGGGATCCGCAGACCCACTTGCGGAGTCAGCGGATGCAATGGGACTTTTGGGCCCATTCACCAGAAAGTGTTCATCAGGTGACCTATTTAATGGGTGACCGGGGAAATCCGGCTAGTTATCGAACAATGAACGGCTACAGGAGTCACACATTTAAATGGGTGAACGAGGCGGGCACCGCTTACTGGGTGAAATACCATTTTATTAGCAAGCAGGGCGTCAAGAACATGACAACGGCGGTCGCTGCACAAACGGCCAGCAAGGATCCGGATTATTTACTGCATGATTTATACGATGCAATTGAACAGAAAGATTATCCGAGCTGGGATGTTTGCGTTCAGATTTTGCCAGATGAGGCCGGGCGCGCGTATCCAGCGGATATTTTTGACGTGACAAAGGTGGTGTCGCATAAGGATTATCCACTGCAAAAGATCGGAACGTTTACGTTAACGCATAACCCGATCAACTATTTTGAAGACGTCGAAGAGCTGGCGTTTTCACCAGCAAACCTTGTCCCCGGTATTGAGGCCTCACCAGATAAGCTGCTCCAAGGGCGGCTCTTTGCATACAAGGACGCGGCCCGTTACCGCTTGGGTGCAAATTATGAGCAGCTGAAGGGAAACCGACCACTTTCGCCGGTCCACAATTATGAGCGTGATGGGTTTATGGCCCAGGGACAGGATAATCGCGTGAACTATGCACCAAATAGTGATGACGGTCCGGTTGCTGATCCAACGGCTGCGCCTAGTGCGATGCCGTTGACGGGGGAAACTGGGGCGTTTCTGCCACATGACCAAGATTATTATTCGGCGGCTGGCAAATTGTACCGGTTAATGTCAGCGCCGGAACAAGACCGGTTGATTGAAACGATTGGGCAAACGTTGGGCAGCGTGGCAGATGACGAAATTCAACGGTTAGAGACTTGGCAATTTTACCGTGCAGATCCAGAATATGGGCGGCGCGTTGCTGATGTTCTCGGGTTGACCATTGAGTTTGATCATGAGTAATTGTCATGGCGTGTTACCAACGGCGCCGTGAACTAAATAAACAATATATGTAATGGTTGTTTACTTTGGGAATTGGCCTGTTTAAGTAAGGTCTGTTGATTGGGGTTCACCATTTAAATCGATTATAATTAGATTGCGATAATACAGATGAAAGGTGGCTTCATGATGACAGAAGAACGAACATTGATTCTCGTTAAACCAGATGGTGTGGAAGGCGGTCACGTCGGCCAGATCATTACCCGATTGGAACAGCACGAGTATGGTCTAAGCGCATTAAAGGTCGTGACAAAGGCAACGGATGCACAACTCCGGCAACACTACGCGGATAAGGTTGACGAACCCTACTTTCCTGGCCTGGTTGCGTACATGCAATCTGGCCCAATTGTGGCCATGGTGGTTAGTGGAACAAACATCATCAGCGAATTTCGGCGAATGGCAGGAGCCACTAATCCAGGTGAGGCCGCTATCGGAACGATTCGGGGTGACTTTGGCCGCGAGTGGAATGATGGTGCCATTCGAAACGTGGTTCACAGTTCAGACAGTGAGGCCGCGGCTTCACGAGAGACGGCGATTTGGTTTCCTGAATTAACGGCGTCACCTGAGTCTGAGACAAGCGATTGATAACAATGACTATTGCATAAGCAAAAACGGCGCTCTTTCCAGTTTTGGAAAGGGCGCCGTTTTCGGTTGCTGTTCTTTAGTTAGCATTGAAGAATCGTCACTCAATTTTGATGACAAATGTTGTTTCATCAGCCATGACCATGTGCTGTAGCGTTTGAAGTAGTAGTAACAACCAACTGAATGCCATGGTAAAGGCAATCATTTCATACGCGGTCAGCGATAAGTACTGAACCGGGTGGAATAGTAAGGACGTCGCAACGAGGAGGCCCCCGATGGTGTATGAAAAGACTTTGAATTCAGTGGTCAGACGTGGCAATAAAAAGCGGATGGTTAGGATGGTGATGATCATAAAATAGACCATCCAGCGAGCGGCCTCATCGTGCAGAATGTGCATGAGACCGTGACCATTATTAGCAAACAAGCCGACACAACCTAGGCACATGGTCGTTAGGACCAATAAGAGTCGCAGGGCAAGGAGCCGGCGACTGTTTCCAAACTGCTTGCGGAGGTTTGAAAAAATAAAGTCAAGAAGCGCAATCGTAATTAGTGCTGATACGATGAGTGTCAGGTTAAATGACCAGCTGTTAGCGGCACGATCTGTTCCAAGAAAACTGAGGTTGTGTTCCCACCAACGTTTGTTACTGTTTGTGATCATTGAAGAAAAGACACCGCCGACGATCACCGAAATGAGGAGCGTATAAATCATGTTTGCGGACAGGGATACAGCAGAGAGCATCATCAAAAAGTTGATGAGACTGCTAAAGAGAAAGAAAAGAATGGTCGAGGTGAATTGATCAAAGGTGATTCCACGGAACAACAAGCCGGCGAACCAGAAGAATCCCAACATGCACATGGTAAGAATGATGATGAATGAGAGCAAAACCGTTGGGAACGTGCGCCAGTAAAGGCTACCCGTTAGCCATTTTTGAATAACGCGGCGCTGTTGGAAGTAAAAGAAAATAAATGATAGCGACCCACTAACCAAGCCAAACATAATGGTGGTACTGGCGATGGAATTGCTACCGGCAAGTGCAAACTGTGTTTGATGTTGACTGTTGAAGTAAAAGTAAAAGGCGATACTTGAAAGAAGCGTTGGTAGCCAGAACCAACGCAGTGGGAGTGCCATGTGCTCCGAAGGTTGAGCGTGAGCCGCTTGAAGCGTAATGGTGGCATCCGTAGATGCAGGAACGGTCAGTTGAACTTCATCGCCAGCATCGATGTGTAAGTGGTCGACCACTTCAGGCGGGAGGTTCAGATGGAGCGGGTGTTCAGTTGTCATGATGATTGTCCTTATATAAGTCATGGGTCATTAGTAATCTAGTCTGCCTTTCATTTTACAGGATTTGTTAGTGATTTGCAGATGATCTTGGCATGGATTGCTGAAAACGGCGGGTAATCGTCGTGAACGAGAGCGCACAGATTAGTTGCCGATACCATTGCGGGTACGGATGAGTAAATGGCATCGAACAAAGTGAAGATAGTTTTTTATAAACGTCTGTAAGACCAGTGTTTTAAAAGAGAATCAGGACCTGTTTTTACACGATATTTATGGGGGTAATGAATAACATGGTTTAAAAAGTGGAAAAATAGCTTCTAAATCCCGCCTGGGGTATAATTGTTTTCATAAATAACGTACAGGGGGACTGACAGATGATTAATGTTTCGGCAAAAAACCAGCCGGTAACCGCTAGTAAACAAATCACTAACCGTCTTAAGCGATCACGCGGGCAGCTTGATGGCGTGTTACGGATGATGGACGAGGGCCGTGAATGTCAGGATGTCCTGGTTCAATTAGCTGCCGTTCGGTCAAGTGTGGATCGGGCCATGAAATTAGTTGTGGCAGAAAATATTCGTCAGACCGCCACACAGATGGGAATTGAAGCCGACAGTGAGGAAGCGTTAGCGTTGCAGGAATCACTCGACTTAATGATGAAGACGCGGTAAAGAAAGAGTAGCCGGATATTGCCCAGCCATTGGGGGAATATCCGGCTTTTCATTAGATAATGAATGTCGATGCGTGGTGAGGCGAAAGTAGTGGGCTTTCTCGGGTCAACATGGTATACTCGTTGAAAATTACTGACAAAGCGAGGGCTTGCAAATGGAAACCTTGTTAGCAATTGTACTGATGGCCGTCACGACGGTTGGTCTTGTTCTGAGCGACGTTAAAATTGCGCGCAGCACAACGACAGAAGAAGTAGAACCTGTTAATAATGATAATGCGTAACTGTGTCAACTGTTTAGGCTGACTCAAAATAAAGAAGTAAGCAGAACCGGCTGCGGTCCCAAACTTAGAGGGATCGCAGCCGGTTTTTGAATTAAATCATTAAAACGAAAAAGTTAATCGAGCCGAAAAAAAGTTTTCTTTTAGTTCAAAAAGCTTGAAAGAAACGCGACGAGCCCGGTATAATGAAGATGTAGAAATACTCAAAGACAACTAGGAAAGGCAGGTGAGTGTTATGTCAGAAGCCGATTATCATATATGTTCCACAAGCGATGACGGTCCCGCGTGTTTGCAAAGCAGATTTGTGACGAACACTCACACTGTTAACTTTGCCGCACGCTAAATTAAGCATTTACTGGAGTGAAGAAAGCTAATGCAGGAATTTAACGGCACGGTTCACTGTCTGGTTGATCAGAAAGCTTATGATCTCGTAGACGGTGTTTTCCTAGAAGATTTGGACGGTCCCTTGCAGGCGTTGATTCGTCGGGACTTTCTGAAGGCAGCAAACCATGACTTTATTTGTAGTGAACATCTGGTGCATTATCGGTTAATGAAAATGGATCAGATGATTGCAAAGGATTATCGACAAAACCGGCGTTTAAACCAAAAATTGACCCGGGTTCTGGAAGATGATAACTACCAGGTTGTCGATGTTCGGGAGCAATTGGAAAAATCACTAACATTTGGTCAACGGGTGGCGGACGCTGTTGCCCATTTCGGGGGAAGCTGGCCCTTTATAATTTCGTTTATTACAGTAATGATTCTGTGGATCATTATTAATGTATTTCATTTGTTCGGTGTCCACTTTGATCCGTACCCATTCATTTTGTTAAACCTCTTTTTGAGCATGGTCGCCGCAATTCAGGCGCCCTTGATCATGATGAGTCAGAATCGGTCGGCTGAGTATGACCGAATGCAGTCAGTTAATGATTATCGGGTTAACCAAAAGTCCGAAGAAGAAATTCGGGTGCTCCATTCAAAAATTGATCACGTGATCCAACAGGATCAGCCCAACATGTTAGAGATTCAAAAAATCCAAACTGAGATGCTTGGATCGATTGAATCGCAAGTCAATGAGCTTCGGCGGTTGCAGGCGTACTTTGATGAACATGCTGTGACAGGAACAAACCCAAAGTCAGCTGATGAGACCACAGATAACCAGCTTAATCAGGACCATTAATGCAACTCTTATGAAAAGGCCATCCTTGTCGGATGGCCTTTTCTCGTGCTTATTTATGTTTATGTTCACGAAGCGGGCGTAACCAGAGCAATGAATTAAAGGCAATGTCAGCCAGCGCGAATGGTGGGAAAAAGATGGTCACTAAAACAGCAATGACGTTGATGCCAAGCGAGGTTAATTCACGGCGGTCGGAATCCTTTGAAATGCCGTCATGGCTGTCATTATCATTGGCATGTTGAACGGCATGATTGAGCCAGATGAAAGAGAGATTAAACGGAATCATCAGTGCGGCATACAAAACACCACTTGGTTGCGCAAAAATGTCTTCACCGAACCACGCTGTGACGGCTGGTAAGAGGGACATCCAAAATAACAGATTGATGTTCGCCCACATGACCGTACCGTCGACCCGTTTAGCGGTTGCAAACATTTGATGGTGATGATTCCAGCTGTTTGCAATCAGGAGAAAACTCACGACGTAGGCAATCATGGGAATGGCGACGTGCCCCAGTGAGGCCCACGTGTGCTGTTCTGGGAGGTGAATATCTAAAACGAGAATGGTGATGATAATGGCCATGACACCGTCGGTAAAGGCTTCAATTCGTGCTTTTGACATCTCTAATCGCTCCTTAAAAGTGGCCGTGATGGTGGACGACCGCTGATTATTAATGTTAGTGTACCATGAATAATTAATTTAATGGCGAGTGATAAGAAGGCGGGGAAGTAACATGACAAACGCAATCCAGAATGGTGAACAACGCTATCGAATCGGCGACTTTGCAGAGCAAACGGGACTATCCAGCCCAACCCTCCGGTATTACGAAAAGGAGGGGTTGATCGAGCCGCACCGGACGGATAATGGATTGCGCTACTATACGGACGCAGACGCGGCGTGGATCAAATTTCTGCTGCACCTTAAGGATACGGGAATGACGATCGAACAGCTGAAGCAGTACGTTCAGTGGCGGGCTGAGGGGGATCAAACGATTGACCAACGACTTCAATTACTGAAGCGGGTGCAACGGCACTTTTTGCAACAACAGGCTGAACTGCAACACAGTTTGACGATTTTAACGGATAAAATTGATTGGTATCAAAACAAGGTGGATGGTCATATCGAGGATAATGAGGACTTTGCAAGTTATTTGAAACGACTGAAACACAAAGAATAGAGCGCGACCGCATGCGGTTAGGCCGCCTCATCTAAGCCAAACGGGCACCATGGACGGTTTATGTTCATGATGCCCGTTTGGCTTAGATGAGAAAGGGCCTGCATGTGGTCGCGCGTTTTTAAAAAAAGTTTGTTTTGGGGCTTTACTTAAAGTGCACTTTAGGTTGTTTAATATGAGTAATCAATGCAAGTTAAACGACGAGGAGGATCACAGTTATGGCAAAACAAACAGCAGGGCGTGACCAACTGGGGGCGTTTGCCCCTCAATTCGCGGCGCTAAATGATGACGTTTTATTCGGTGAGGTGTGGGACGACACGGACAGTTTATCCGCTCATGATCGGTCATTGATCACGATTGCCAGCATTCTATCGGCCGGAAACATGGAACAGTTGGCGACTCACTTGCGGATTGGGAAACAAAACGGGATCACTAAACAAGAAATCACCGCAGAAATAACCCATTTAGCCTTTTATGCAGGCTGGCCCAAGGCATGGTCGGCGTTTAATCGTGCAAAGGAAATCTGGACAGACGAAGAAAAGTAGGTAAGCGAGATGACAGAAAAAGAACCCGTATTCGGTAAGGGTGCGTTGAATACAGCGTACGCTCAGTATTTTATTGGTAATAGTTATTTGAAATCTCTAGTGGCCGACGACGCCATTAATGTGAACGTGGGCAACGTGACGTTTGAACCAGGGTGTCGCAATGATTGGCACATTCACCATGACGGCTATCAATTGTTGTTAGTTACGGATGGTGAAGGCTGGTACCAGGAAGAAGGGCAAGCACCACAGCACCTAAACAGTGGCGATGTTGTCGTGATCCATGATGGCGTTAAACACTGGCACGGAGCCACCAAGGACCACTGGTTTACGCACCTTGCAATCACAACGGGAACGGCAGAATGGCTGGAACCAGTCACGGACGAAGCTTACGCTTCACTGCCAGAATAAAAGGAGCTTAATAAATGAGTATCGACGGTAAAGTTGTTGTTATCACGGGTGCTTCATCAGGAATTGGTGCGGCAACGGCTCGATTATTAGCGAGTCATGGTGCAAAAGTCGTCCTGGGTGCGCGTCGCGCTGACTGGTTGGCGACGCTGGCGGATGAGATTACGGTGGCCGGTGGAAGTGCTGTTTACCAAACGGTTGATGTGCGTGACGCGACGCAGGTTGCCGCGTTGGTAACGTTAGCAAAAACGACGTATGGTCAGGTGGATGTCATCTTTAATAATGCTGGGATCATGCCAAGTTCGGCTATCAGTGCGTTGCACACGGATGAATGGAACGACATGATCGACATTAACATTAAAGGGGTTCTGAACGGAATTGCGGCTGTGATGCCGGACTTTGTGCGTCAACAACATGGTCACATCATTACAACGTCCTCTGTTGCTGGATTGAAAAGTTTTCCGGGGGCAGGTGTTTACGGTGCAACAAAGTTTGCCGTAAAGAACCTCATGGAAGTGATTCGGATGGAAAGTGCAACGGAAGGAACAAACATCCGAACAACAACATTGTATCCGGCGGCCATCAATACGGAATTATTAAACACGATTACGGATGAAGGTACCCGAGCTGGCATGGACCAACTGTATGATGCGGTGGGCATCTCACCGGACGCCATTGCACGGGTCGTGAACTTTGCGATT
>NZ_BQXN01000004.1:25904-26355 GCF_045862745.1 Furfurilactobacillus entadae
TACCCAACTAAACAAGCTTAGAGAGCGAAATAAGGGGCGATTAGGCACCCTCAGGTAATGTAAAGCGGCGGTTTATGGACTGAACTTTGTCCATGAACCGCCGCTTTACGTTAGATGAGACGAGGCCTGCGCCTTATTTCGCGTCTTCGGCAGTCAGAATCAAAAGGATTGCGACGGGAACTTTGTTCATGAACCGCCGCTTTACGTTAGATGAGACGAGGCCTGCGCCTTATTTCGCGTTTTCGGGAGTCAGAGCCAAAAGGATTGCGACGGGAACTTTGTCCATGAACCGCCGCTTTACGTTAGATGAGACGAGGCCTGCCCCCTATTTCGCGTTTTCGGGAGTCAGAGCCAAAAGGATTGCGACGGGAACTTTGTCCATGAACCGCCGCTTTACGTTAGATGAGACGAGGCCTGCGCCTTATTTCGCGTTTTCGGCAGTCAGAGCCAA
>NZ_BQXN01000004.1:26531-130155 GCF_045862745.1 Furfurilactobacillus entadae
AGATGAGACGAGGCCTGCGCCTTATTTCGCGGTTTCGGCAGTCAGAGCCAGAAGGACTGCGACGGGGCCATCGGCAGATTTTTTGATAACTCGCTTAAAAGCGCATATTATGAGGATCCCAAGAGCAGAAAAACATTGTAAAAGTGCCTCGATAAAATTACAATATCAGTTTGATATCATTTCGATATTAAAAGTATCAATTAAGGAGGCTGACAATGGCCGACAATTCACAGGAAAAGCGGTTCTTACTGCGATTAGATCAGTCGCTGTATGACAAAATCGCTTCGGCAGCGCAACGCGAAAATCGGAGTGTCAACGCCCACATTGTGACACTACTTGCGGCGAGCGTTGACCAATCGACGTTTGAAGGCCGGCAAATTATTGGTCAAACAATTAGTGGTACAGCATTAAATGCTCAAAACGGGTTGGTGGCACTATCCGGAATCTATTATCGGTATTTGATTGATAATAATGATCCAATCGATGCGACGGCCCGATACATGGTTTTGGAAAATCAGGGTAATATTTTGACGTTAAAACGTCTTTAAATTAAGGGGGAGCTCATTATGTTTGGATTTAAGGTTGTTCCACAGAATAATCAGGGGTTGGTGGAAACGTTGGGTCGCTACCGGCAAACGGTGGAGTCGGGGTTTCATATGTATATTCCGATCGTGCAGAAAATTCGTAAAGTGAGTTTGGCCATGGAACCGTTGGCATTACCAAACTACTCCATTATCACCAAGGATAATGCAGATGTGTCTGCCAGTTTAACGCTGAATTTTCACGTTACGGATGCGGTGAAGTACCAGTATGAAAATACAGATTCAGTTGAATCAATGGCACAGCTTGTTCGGGGCCACTTGCGGGACATCATTGGGCGGATGGATTTAAATGAGGCACTAGGATCCACAGCCAAAATTAACCAAGAATTGACTTTGGCTATTGGTGATTTGACGAATACGTACGGAATTAATGTGGACCGAATTAACATTGATGAACTGACGCCATCCAAGGCAATTCAAGCGGCCATGGATAAACAATTAACGGCGGACCGGGAAAAGGTTGCGGCCATTGCGCAAGCTGAAGGGGAGGCCCGGTCCATTCAGTTAACAAATAAAGCTAAAAATGACGCGTTGATGGCAACGGCCACTGCCGAAGCCACGGCAACACGAACCCGTGCGGATGCTGAACGCTACCGAATCGATACGGTGCAAACGGGGTTAACCAACGCCGATGATAAATATTTTGAAAACCAATCGATCAATGCCTTTTCACAACTAGCAAGTTCAGAAACGAATCTTGTGGTGGTTCCAAGTGATGGGGCGGCCGACTTCGGTAAGCTACCCGTCGTTGGGAAGCTGTTACAACAAGGCGCTGATAAGTAAGGGGTAACAGAAAAACGGTGATAATGGTCTACGTGATCTAGGAATAATTAACAGACGTGACGCCTTTCCAATCATTGGGAAGGCGTCATTTTTGTGTGATGAGGTTTTTAGGAGATGATAAGTGACACGGAGCGGGCGCACCAATAAAAAATAGTTAGGCAGCGAAATATTTTCTCCGAACGTGTTGACTTCCAGAAGCAAGGTGATTATAGTAATGGTCATTCAGTTAGGTGCCTAATTTTTATGAATCTAACAAATTAAACGATCGAGGCAAGTAGACATGATGCGTAGTTTACCAACGGGGGGCCAACGAAACGGCCGGACCGCAACAGAAAGCTTTAGTTGGGGTGAATTTTTTAAGATTTTAAAGCAGGCGCGACCAAATATGGCGATGCTGATCATTGGGTTCCTAATTAGTCTAGTGGGGACGGGAATCGGGTTGGTCATCCCCCTGTTTACAAAAGGATTGGTGGATCACTTTTCACTGGCACACCTGAGTTACACACTGGTGGCCGCCCTGGTTGGGGCGTTTATTCTGCAAGCCATCGCAAGTTGTGTTTCTAACTACATGATGGGTTACATGGGTGAACAGGTGGTCATGAAGCTACGAAAACTGGTGTGGGAAAAGCTGCTTCATTTAAGCGTTCCATACTATGACGACCACACAACGGGCGAACTTGCGAGTCACCTCGTGAATGATACAACCGTGTGGAAATCACTGATTGTGGACCAACTACCATCGTTTGTCAGTGGAATTGTGTCGATGGTCGGTGCCGTCGTTATTCTGCTGGTGATGGACTGGCGGATGACGATCATTATTTTACTGGCGGTGCCGGTTGTCGGATTGATTATCGCCCCAATTGGGAACATGATGCGGCGGTTATCCATTCAATTACAAACACAAACGGCTGATTTTAACGGGATCGCAACCCAGACGCTCAGCGAAATTCGACTTGTGAAGTCCTCAAACGGGGAAGCAAACGAAACAAAGCGCGGCAACGCAGGCATTGAGCACTTGTTTAAGACAGGTGTTAGTGAGGCCAAAACGATGTCTGTCATCAGCCCATTAATGCTCTTAGCCATGATGGGCATGATGGTGGCGGTTATTGGTTACGGCGGTGTTCGGGTCAGTGAAGGGTCGTTATCCATCGGAACAATGGTTGCCTTTTTACTGTATCTGTTTCAAGTGATTGCACCCGCAACGCAATTTGCTCAGTTCTTTAGTCAATTGCAGAAGACGAAGGGCGCAACGGTTCGGATCGCCGGAATTTTGGATGCAGAACCAGAACAAGCCGATCAACAAAAAGAAGTTGATGTGAGCGGGCAAACGTTAAGCATGGACCACGTCACGTTTGGTTATGAAAAGGACCAACCAATCCTGCACGACATGAGTTTTACGGCTCATCCAAACCGAACGATTGCGTTTGTCGGTCCAAGTGGGGCTGGGAAATCAACGATCTTTGCGTTATTGGAACGGTTCTATCAACCCACGAGTGGAAAAGTTAAACTGGGAAACCGTGATGTGGCGGATATTTCGCTGGCTTCATGGCGCAGTCAAATTGGGTATGTGGCTCAGGATAGTGCCATTTTGGTCGGAACCATCCGGGATAACCTGACGTATGGATTAGACCACCCGGTCAGTGATGATGAGTTGTGGCACGTGCTTGAATTGGCCTTCGCAAAGCAGTTTGTTGCCGAAATGCCGGCACAATTACTGACGGAGGTTGGCGAACGAGGTGTGAAGTTATCCGGTGGTCAAAAGCAGCGGTTGGCGATCGCGCGGGCGTTCTTACGCGATCCAAAGATTTTGATGTTGGATGAAGCAACCGCCAGCTTGGATAGCGAATCAGAGGAAATGGTGCACCGGGCCTTGAATAACCTGATGAAGAACCAGACGACGTTAATCATTGCCCACCGGTTATCGACGGTGGTCGATGCTGATAACATTATCTTTGTGGAACACGGCACGATCACGGGCCAGGGAACGCATAAGGAATTGTTGGCAAGCCATGATCTGTACCGGGAATACGTAAAGGAACAGTTTAAAAATTAAAGAGCGAAACAAAGCGCGTTTAGGCTTGCTCAGGTAACGCAAATAGCCCCCCATGGACGGGTTGATGTCCATGGGGGCTATTTGCGTTAGATGAGACGAAGGCTGCGCTTTGTTTCGCGTTTATGGCAGCTAGAACAAGAGTTGCATGGACGGTTGATGTCCATGGGGGCTATTTATGTTAGATGAGACGAAGGCTGCGCTTTGTTTCGCCAGAAAAAATGAAGGTTACACAAAAATAACAGCCACTGCCATAATTACGGCGGTGGCTGTTATTTTAAGATAATGATTACTTTGTTTCAGCTGCCTTAAGGAGATCGTCACGGTGACCCATTGTGGCTAACTCGCTTAATGCGTTAGAAGGCGTGTGGTCAAAGGCCTTTTCACCCTTTGCTTGTGTGCCCCAAACACCAGATGAGAATGGTGTCTTGTAGTCATCCTTTGACTTGTTTTGGATGGTAACAACGTACTTGCCGTTAGATTCCTTGACCGTTGCCTTTAAGAACATTGAAGTCTTTTCGTACTTCAACGTGCCATCATCAGCGGTGACTGATTTAACGGTTGAAGCGTCGGGTGCTGCAAACAACCCGATTTCGTTAGTAATGTCTTTAGTGGCACCATTCTTGAAATCAGCTTTGGTTAGCTTGATCCCATCTTCGGAAGTGGGTGCAAAGTACCAGCCCTTAGCTGCGGAAGCGGCGTGCATAAATGCAAAGTGTAAATAGGTTGAATCGCCCTTAGCCATTGTGGCTTTAAACGTGACCTTTTTACCAGGCTGAGTTGCGCCGACAACCTTTTTGTCCTTGCTGTTATATGAACCAACAATGGCACCTGTCATCTTGGTCGACGTTTTGTCGGCAACTTTAAACGTGGTTGCATGAGTTGAATCAGCGCTAACACTTGCTGTTCCAACTGTTGCTAGTGTCAATGGCAATACCGTTAAAACTAACCCTGTAACAATTTTACTCTTCATCATAATAATCGCTCCTTTTCTCTGCCTCAGTGACGTTATGCTGACGTCAATAATGGCGAAAACAAAAATAATTTACGTAAAAACGAATGAAGGCTTCCCCAAAAAAACTGAATGAGTTTTGTCTTACTTGCATCGGTTTTGCTAGATTCAATTTGAATCTGCATAAAAGATACTCGAAATTTTGGACGAACACAAAGGATTGTACTTACTTTTTTCAAGCCGATTTATGCATGGTAGAATCGGGGTTTGACCGGGAAAATTAAATTAGTCAAAATGGCGACGGCTGGTGCGGCGCTAGTAATGAGCGGGCACCGCATCCAAAACCAATTTTGCATGAAAATGAAAACAGTGCTAGCGTTAAATCTATGAAAACTTTGAAAACGGCCCGGGCGTTAATGACGGCGGGGGAATCCTATAACCAATTTGATCCGGAATTAATTGCACGACGGAAATTGATTCGACGGGTGTTACCGCCAATCAACGCAGAGGCAGATGATGGTAAACGAAATCATGGCCTTCAAGAACTGTTAGCAGATAGTGGTCCGGATTTTTTTGTGGAGAGCGACTTTAAGTTTGATTATGGTTGGAACATTCACATTGGGGACCATTTCTATGCAAACTACGACAACACGTTCTTGGACACGTGTCCGATTACGATTGGCGCCCACTGTTATTTTGGCCCGGACGTTGGTCTGTATACGCCAATTCATCCATTGGATCCGCACGCTCGAAATGCGGACGTTGAATTAGGCGCACCAATTACCATCGGTGACAGCGCGTGGTTAGGTGGGCACGTCACGATTCTACCTGGTGTAACGCTAGGCGATAACGTGGTCGTTGGTGCCGGTTCGGTGGTGACGAAAAGTTTCGGCGATAACGTGGTGTTAGCTGGCAATCCGGCCCGGATCATTAAAACGATTCCGGTGGCTGATAATTAATAAACCACATTGGTAAAATTAAGCAATTTCTAGGAGGGTAAATTATTTTAAAGCGTCAAAATGTCGATCGAACTGTCTTTGTACCAACCATGGTCCTTTTCGGACTGGTTTCGTTGGTGTTGATCATTGGCGGTTCAGCCGTTCAGCAAGCCATGAACGCGGTTTTGAATTTCCTCACCAGTCGGTTGGAGTGGCTGTATCTTCTCGTGTACATCGCCAATTTCATTTTCTTTATGGGGTTGGCCTGGTCGAAATATGGGAAGATAACGCTTGGTAAACCGGGGCAAAAAGCCGATTACAGTGGTTTTCAGTGGGGAAGCATGGTCTTTGCGACGGGAATTGACGCTAGTATCCTGATGCTGAGTGCAACGGATCCGCTGCAATACCTCCAGCACCCGGCATTTGGTGCGAAACCCATGTCATCAGCGGCTTACGTATACGCAAGCGTGTGTGGCCAGTTTAACTGGGGCCCCATGGCGTGGATGATCTTTGCGACAGCGACCATTGCCATCGCGTACGCCATGCATGTCAAGCAACTTCACGTTCAGCGATTAAGTGCTGCAATTCCAGCATTACAGGGCGCAAACGTTGGGAAGAAAACGTTACGGCAGGTGATTGATTTTCTGGTGATTTTTGGAATCATGGGCGGAATTGGTTCTTCCATCGGGATGGAAATTCCGGTGATTGCAAAGGTGTTGAGCGTGATCACTGGCATTCCAGACAACATGGGGTTGAAGCTAGCCCTGTTTGGTGTTTTGTTCATCCTCTTTGCGTTAACCGTGTATGCTGGGCTGAATAAAGGAATCAAAAAGTTATCAGCTTGGCACATTTACCTCGCCATTGGCTTTTTGATCATTGTATTGTTAGTTGGCCCCACTATGCGTTTACTGGGCGGTGAAGTTCAAACATTGACGTTGATGGGCCAGCACTTTATTGCCATGTCGTTTAACCGGGCCAGTACTGGTGGTAACACGTTTGCTCAGCACCAGACCATGTTTTACTGGGGCTGGTGGCTATCGTACATGCCGGTAATGGGATTATTTATTGCCCGAATTTCGCGAGGAAAGACGATCCGCCAGGTCATTGTTGGCATGCTGACGTATGGTGTCGGTGGTTGTTTGAGTTTTTACGCAGTGTTGGGTGGCTACGCGTTGTGGTTACAACAAACTGGTGCAGTTGATCTCGTCCACATTTTGAACGGCCAGGGGCAGGCAGCGGTGCTTGCCGCCATCATTCAGACGTTACCGTTAAAACTTCTGATGTTGATTCTGTTTTGTTTATCATGTTTCGTCTTTTTGGCCACCACAATTTCGTCATCCGCATTTATCGTGTCCTCGTTTACCAGTTTGGAATTGACTGGTAAACAGCAACCGACAAGGTGGAACCGGATGGCGTGGGTTGTGATTTTTATCCTCTTTTCACTGGGGATCGTGTTGGTGGGCGGCTTTGAAACGGTCCAAGCGATTTGTACCGTGGCCGGTTTTCCACTGATTTTTGTGGCCGGGCTCCTTCTACACGCGATTTATCAATATGTGACCACAGATCCATCGGTCAAACGTGCCAGTCGGTTGGCGCCAGCCAATGCGCTTCGTGAGCAACTACGAAACACACTGTCTGAAAGTAAATAGGTTGTAAACGAAAAGAGTCCCACCGTTTTTGAACTAATTGTTCAGTGACGGTGAGGCTCTTTGTGATTAAATGTGGTGCGGCCGAACCGAATCAGCTTATTGGAAAATAACTATAAAGGTGAGAACGGCAATAGATTAAGGATTGAGTGGGGAAATGATTAACGGTAGTCAATTAAATTTAATGAAAGCGTTCACATTTTAAGTAAGATTTGCTAAACTGATTTTGTAAATAAGTGATTGGGGATGAGAAGAATGAAGATTACAAATGCTGAAGAATTTTTACCACAACTAAAAGGTGTTTTACGAGGCTCGTTTAGTGATGACCGTGAACTTGTGGGTGGCGTTATCACACGGCTACAAGATTCGGATACGGTCCACTACGGGGTTACGCGGTGGCGGGCCAAGGATACAACAGACCATGAGTTTACGTTTAGAAAAAATGAAGACGGGACGTACACCTATTTATACAAACACTAAACACGTTAAGACGACGTTTAGCCAGAATCATCTTTATTAAGAACTTGCAATTATTCTATTTTAAAAACACATTCAAGTACGACAAACGACGACCTTTCCGAAAAATTTCCGGAAAGGTCGTCGTTTTGATTTGGTGGTCAATTAATCCTTACGTAACTCCCACAACGCGGTTTTGTAGGTTAAGGGCCGACTTCGCCGCCGGGTAATGATGACCGCCGTTGCAGACTGCTGTTGCCGGGCATTGGGAACGTAATATTGGGGGGCATGTGGTTGGTGGTCTAGGTCCACGAGGGCGATGGCTTCGCAGTCAGGAATTTCGTGGCGTTGATTGGTTTCACGATTGACTAGGACAACGTGCATGACGGTCACCCCGACTTTCAATAAATTGTTGGTGCTGGAACCCTTTTAGTCAGTGTAGCACGCAATTTTTTCGGGCTTCAACTTAACCGCCTAGGAGCGATGGCAAAAAAAGAAGTCCGTTGATAATCAGTAAAAAAGGCCGGACTGGCAGGAATGAAAAGAAAACGTTAAGCGAGGCTTATGTTATTCGTGCGACAATGCTAAGATAAGCCTACGAGGTAATGGTAATCATGACAAAAGAAGGATTGGTAAAGGAAATTTCGGGGCAGTTGCTGACCCTCGCCTCCGAAACAGATCAACCGGATCGAGAACATCAGTGGATGATGGCGCACATTGATGACGAAACTCTTGTGCAGTTGATTCCGCAACTATCAATGTTAGCCCTCCATTTTTTGGCGGCATTACAGGCTGGTCCTCAAAACGGGCGGCCATTAGCGGATCAGCTGGCTGTCACGCGTGGCGGAATATCGCGGGTTGCAAAACGCCTAGCAAACCTAGGGGTGATCGTCATGCGGAAACGGCCTGAGAACCAGAAGGAAGTTTTCTATGAGTTAACGGCAACGGGGATGACGATTGCGACCTGTCACGCGGCCATGCACGCGGAGATTGATCGTGAAAACGCCGAGCGAATGGCCCAGTTTTCGGAGGCGGAGCTAACGGTGATTAACCGGTTCTTGAAGACCATGGCGGACGCATAATGGCAGTTACTGAGGCAGTAACGCGGCTGGCGCTGATTCGTCGTGATTATGAACAGCACCGCCCAACAACGTTTATTGGTGACTTCGACTTGCCAACTGATACAAAGACGGGACTATTAACCAACCACCTTGCACTCCTGTGTGGGGTGATTGCTGATCAGTCAATGGCAGCGAGCAAGGCGTGGCAGTTACCCGCCCAATTATGTCAGCGAACGGGCCAAGCTGAATTGACGGCGGTATGGTTGGCAACGCATGAAACCACCATGCTGGCTGCAATTCAGCAACGGCCGGCGCTTCACCGGTTTCCAACAACGATGGCACACTATTTAAGTGAACTGGGCCGTCGACTGGTAATGGCGCATGACGGTGATGCAGACGCGTTGTTAGCCGTGACGGACTATCAAACATTGTTAGACCGGTTACAGCCATTCTTGGGCGTTGGGTTAAAAAAGGTGAACGCATTATTACTCATTTTGGTACTGGATGAGCACCGACACTTAACGGGGTTAGAAAACTCGCAAGCGTTGTATGACGGGCACCTCCAACACATTTTGGGCGACGAGCTGAATCAACGAATCACCCAAAAAACGGCAACGACATGGTGTCAAAAAATTGATCCAACCTTTCCGGCACAGGTTTCGCCGTATTTATGGCGACTTGACCGGGCGCACGAAACGTTACAAGATGTAGTTGAACGGCAAACTAAGGAGGCACCCATATGAAGGTGACACACCGTAATTTAATTTCTGAACCAGAACGTCAATTATTTGGTTTACCCTACAGTAAGCAGAAAAATGGGTCATATAACTATGCATGGCTTGACTGGGAAATGACCGATAAGTTTAAAAAACTGGAAACCATTAACAAACCGTTGGACCCAGCAAAAATTGGCTTGCTTGTGTTTGATGGGGATGAACCGACATACTGGATCGGAAAATGGTTCCGAAAGGGTCAGCAAGTACCTGAAGGCTTTCAAGCCATCACGGTTCCAGCAAGTTCAGCAGCCGTTGCGTGGGTAAACGGGAATCCTGATACTGGCGACATTTTTGGTCAACGGGCGATGGAAATGGCTAAGAAAGAGTTGATTCTCCGCCACCTGATGACGGATGCAGACTGGGACAATTTGGCCTACGCGTACGAACGGTATGACCCAGCCCGGTTCCAACCAGAAGAAAACCCCACCACACTGGACTACGTTTTCTACGTCAACTAGAGCGTGCGCTGGTTGACAAGCGTTTTAGGGGTTAGTACAATAAATACCAATATAAATAGTGAAAACGTGATTGGCCGTGTGCTAATCAAGTAGGATCGTTAATCCCTGTAAAGAGAGCTAGTGGACTGTGGAAACTAGTCACATTAACGGTGTGAAATACAGCGTTTGCGCTCACTATAACGGTGCATCGCGGTTATCGATGCGTTGAGTGGTCACCAAACTGGTGATAACTTGGGTGGTACCGCGGAAAATTTTCGTCCCTTGCAGTGATTGCAGGGGACTTTTTTTGTACCGCTAATTAATGAGGAGGAAGTATAAATGAACATTATTGACGAACTAAAATGGCGTGGTGCCATTAACCAAACCAGTGACGAAGACGGGCTCCGTGAGCTAACAACGAAAAAGTCGATCGGTCTGTACTGTGGGATCGATCCAACCGGGGACTCCATGCACATCGGTCATTTGATTCCGTTCATGATCTTGAAACGGTTCCAACTGATGGGTCACAAACCAGTAATCGTTATTGGTGGTGCAACAGGGTCCATCGGGGATCCATCAGGGAAAAAGGCTGAACGGGTGCTGCAAACGATGGACCAGGTTCAGCATAACCAGGAGGCCTTGAAGGGCCAGATGGTTCGGCTCTTTGGTGAAGACCAGTTCCGGTTGGTCAATAACTACGACTGGCTCTCAAAATTATCACTATTAGACTTTTTGCGTGACTACGGGAAACTGTTTAACGTGAAGACCATGCTGAACAAGGAAATCGTGGCTTCACGGTTGGAAGTGGGGATTTCGTTTACAGAGTTCACGTACCAAATTTTGCAGTCCATTGATTTCTTGACGCTGTACCGTGAACATGATGTTCAACTTCAAATCGGTGGTGGTGACCAGTGGGGCAACATCACAGCTGGCCTGGACTTGATTCGCCGGGTCGAAGGGTCAGAGGCCGAGGTCTTTGCGCTGACCATTCCGCTGTTATTAAAGGCTGATGGAACAAAGTTTGGGAAGTCCGAAGGGGGCAACATTTGGTTGGACCCTGAAAAGACAACACCGTACGAATTTTACCAATTCTGGTTGAACCAAGAAGATAATGACGTCGTGAAGTTCTTACGCTACTTTACGTTCTTAGATGAAGCTGAGATCAATGAACTGGCTGACCAAGTAAAGGCAGAACCGTGGAAGCGGACGGCCCAACGGCGGTTAGCTGAAGAAGTGACCCGGTTTGTTCATGGTGAGGATGCGTTAGCGCAGGCGCAAAAGATTACGGATGCCTTGTTCTCAGGGAATGTGAAGGAACTGACGGCTGACGAAATCGAACAAGGATTTAAAGCCTTCCCAAGTGTTGAAACAACATCAGCTCCCCAAAATGTGGTGGACTTTTTGACGGAAAGTGGCATTGAAAAGTCACGCCGCCAAGCGCGTGAAGATGTGACAAACGGGGCCATTACCATCAATGGTGACAAGCAAACGGACCTTGAAGCCGTGGTCGATCCCAACGCAATGTTTGACGGGAAGTTTGTGATCGTTCGCCGGGGAAAGAAGAAGTACTTCCTTGCCCGGATTCAGTAAGAGCGTCTTGTTGGTGATTGAAAAAAGGTAAGTTTATAATACACACCGAACATGGTGTGTATTTTTTTGTGGCCTGAACATTGGCCCTTGTTTGACAAACATACGTTCGGGTTGTATTCTTGTCATCACAACATAATCAAATTAGTGAATTTCATTGTTAGAAACCGAGGTATAGATTAGCTATGGATGCTTTTATTCAGACATTAGTGGATCGGCGGGGCGCGCTATTAACGGCACTAGGTCAGCATGTTGAAATTTCAATTATTTCGCTGTTAATTGCCATGGCCATTGCAATTCCACTGGCCATCTGGGCCACACACCACCGGCGGTTTGCTTCCGTGATGCTTCAAATTGCGGGTGTTTTGCAAACCATTCCGTCACTTGCACTGCTGGGATTATTGATTCCCCTAGTTGGGATCGGGACGATTCCGGCAGTTATTGCGCTTGTGATTTATGCGCTGTTACCAATTTTTCAAAATACATACATCGGGATCGATGAAATTGACCCGTCCATCGAAGAAGCGGCAACGGCATTTGGAATGAGCCAAATGCGGAAATTGTTTAAGGTGGAACTCCCAATGGCGGCTCCAGTGATCATTTCTGGTGTTCGGCAAGCCTTGGTAATGATTATTGGAACTGCAACCCTGGCAGCCTTGATTGGGGCCGGCGGATTAGGGACTTTCATCTTACTAGGGATTGATCGTAACGATACAATGCTGACCTTAATCGGAGCATTGAGTTCAGCATTGTTAGCCATTGTTTTAAGCTGGCTGATCAACCGGTTAGAGCACGTTCGGCCGCGCTATTTGATTGCGGGGCTCGCTGTGTTACTGGTGGGGTTCGGTGGTTTTGAAGGGTATCGGATCGCCCAGCAGCCAAAGGATAACATCGTGATTGCCGGGAAGATGGGCTCTGAACCAGATATTTTGATCAATATGTATAAGGACTTAATCGAACAGGATAATAAGCGGGTGCACGTCACGTTAAAACCAAACTTTGGGAAAACCAGTTTCTTATTTAATGCGTTAAACCACAATCAGATTGACATTTATCCTGAATTTTCAGGCACCGTCTTGGAGAGTTTGGTTAAGAATCCGCAAAGTGATAAGGGCTTAACGGCGACCGAAACTTATACGGATGCTAAGAAGGATCTAAGTCAGCAATTTGACCTGGATTACCTGAAACCAATGGCTTACAACAATACGTTTGCCCTCGCCATTCGAAAGAGTGACGCTGATAAGTGGGACGTCCACAGCATTAGCGATTTGAAGACGGTCGAGAGTCAGTTGAAGCCTGGGATGACCCTGGAATTTATTGATCGAAGTGATGGTCTGCCAGGCATTAATAAGACCTATGGGCTTAATTTGACGGCTAAATCTATGGAACCCAAGCTTCGGTACGAGGCGATTCATAACGGCGACATTAACGTTGTGGATGCTTATTCTACGGATAGCGAGTTACGTCAGTACGACTTGACAGTCTTGAAGGATAACAAGCACTTCTTCCCAGCCTATCAAGGGGCGCCCCTGATGAAAGCGGCCCTCGCAAAAAAATATCCGGGCATTGTGAAGAGCTTGAACCAACTTTCCGGTAAAATTTCAGAACAAGATATGCAAGAAATGAACTATGAAGTGAACGTTCAGAAGAAATCTGCAAAGAGTGTGGCCCACCACTACCTTGTGACGCATCACCTATTGAAGGAGGGCCGTTAAGATGACAGAAACAGGAAAGCATTCAGAACCGTACATCCGGTTTGAACACGTCCAACAAACGTTTAACGGGAACCTTGTTATTCCTGATTTAAACCTCACCATTAATCAGGGTGAACTGTTTGTGTTGGTTGGGACCTCTGGGAGTGGGAAAACGACGACCCTAAAGATGGTTAACCAACTGCAACCGCAAAGCGGCGGGAAGATCTTTATTAAGGATCAAAATATTGCCGAAACAAACCTGCAAGAACTACGGTGGGACATTGGGTATGTTCTTCAACAAATCGCGCTGTTTCCGACCATGACGGTTGCACAAAACATCGCGGTGATCCCAGAAATGAAGGGGGTCAAACGTGAGGAAATTGACGCCACGGTTGATCGATTGTTGACGCAGGTGGGGTTAGATCCGGCAACCTATCGTGACCGGATGCCAAGCGAACTGTCCGGTGGTGAACAGCAGCGAATCGGGATCTGTCGGGCCATTGCCTCCGAGCCACCGGTGGTGCTCATGGACGAACCGTTTTCTGCGTTAGACCCGATTTCGCGGACCCAGCTGCAAGACCTTGTCCTTCACTTACACCAAGTTCGGCATGACACGATGATCTTTGTGACCCACGATATGGATGAGGCCCTTAAACTTGGGGATCGGATTGCCGTCATGAACGATGGTGAGATTCTGCAAGTGGATACACCAGAAAACATCGCCCAGAAACCGGCAAATGATTTTGTGGAACGGTTCTTCTCACAAAGTGTGGCCAAAAATGTTGACGATGTGTACGTGGGTAAATTGGTGATGATGGGTTATGCCATGACCACATTGCCGGCCGGAAAGACAGCGCCGACGGACATTAGTTCAGACCAAACACTCAGTGATGTTTTTGATGATTTAAATCACAGTGAGTACTTGAGGGTCATGGATGGCGAGCGTCAGGTGGGATACATCAACGCCGCTAACGTTGTGGCGTATCTTAGTGCCCGCCACAACGAAACGAGTTCCCCAGCGTAAAACAGAATGTTTGGGGGAATCTGAGTGATTCGTTACACTTAAAAGTAATGATGGTTTGGAGAAGATAACAGAAAGGATGATGGGAATGACTTCATTTGATCAGTTAGTAATTGGCGGTGGCCCAGGTGGGCTTGCATTAGCCGAGGGGCTCGCCTCAGCGGGCCAGCAAGTGGCGATTGTTGAGGAAAATCTGTGGGGAGGAACGTGTCCAAACAGAGGCTGTGATCCAAAGAAAATCTTGTTAGCCGCTGTGGAAGCTAAACGTGCCGCAGAACAGATGGCGGGCCACGGTTTAACCGGTGTGCCCACCATCAACTGGACTGATTTAATGGCCAAAAAGACGGCTTACACTTCAACTGTTCCCACGGGAACCCTTGCAGGTCTTCAGCAAAGCGGTGCGACGACCCTGAACGGGCACGCACAGTTCAATGCAGATGGCACTGTCCAGGTGGGGACCGAAACGGTGAGCGCCAAGACGATTACCTTAGCAACCGGTCAACGACCAGCCCGGCTCACAATTCCCGGTGCAGACCACATCCAGACCAGTACGGACTTTTTAAACTGGCAGACGCTGCCAAACCGAGTGACGTTTATCGGCGGCGGGTACATTGCCTTTGAACTCGCTGACATCGCTAATGCGGCCGGGGCAGATGTTCACGTCGTTTTGCATAATGATCGGCCGTTAAGGGCCTTTGATGCAGATCTTGCGGATGATTTAGTGGCGCAGTTGACGGCGGCAGGCGTTCACTTTGACATGAACATTGCTGTTGAAGCTGTTACCGCGACAGATGATGGGCTGACACTGACCGCGGCGGACGGGTTTGAATTAACTACGGATGCCATTGTTGGGGCTACGGGCCGGATTCCTAATGTGGACACGTTGAACCTTGACGCTGTGGGTGTTGAAGCAAATCGGCATGGGGTGGTTGTTAACGACCATTTACAGACAACTAATCCACAGATTTATGCACTGGGAGATGTTGTGGCAAAGCGTGACGAGCCCAAACTAACGCCGGTTGCCGGATTTGACGCCCGCTATTTAGTCGGTGAGTTAACGGGTGCCACCACGGCACCAATTTCATATCCAGCAATTCCAACCGTAGTCTTTGGGGCACCCAAGCTTGCGGCAGTGGGTGTAGCCATTCCGACTGCACAGGCCGACGATACATTACGGGTCACAACGCTTGATATGACGCACTGGTACACGTATCAGCGAATTGAGGAGGCCACGGCACAGGCCAAAGTGGTTACGAATGCCCAGGGGCAAATTGTTGGGGCAACGGTCCTTAGCAATTTAGCGGACGAGATGATCAATTACCTAACGTTAGTGGTTAACAAACACCTAACGCTCGACGATGTCATCATGGCGTACCCAACACCGGCGTCAGATCTAGTGTATTTATAGTTGTTAACAAGTAAGCCTGATTACAAATGGCCTTTTACAAGGGCGTTTGTAATCAGGCTTTTTTGTGGCGCTGAGGGTCGCTGTGAAAGCAAATTCTTTGCATTTACCGGTTGGTGATGGGTTCCTTAAAGGTGACTGGTGGAGTAGATCCGTATTATAATGGAATGCAAGTTAGGGTCCGTTTTAATGACGAGTTGAACTTGGAACCGGGTGATGTGGCAGACATCCGAATAAAGGAGTCGTAAAGTTAATGGCGTTTATTGGCACACTGATTTTAATTCTGGTAGCGACGACACTTGCAGGGCACTTGTCGGCGCGGATCGGGATTCCAGCGGTCATTGGTGAACTATTGATTGGGATTGTGGTTGGCCCGGGGGTTCTCGGGTGGGTTCATGAATCACTTGTCTTAACCCAGTTTGCAAACATTGGTGTTATTTTACTGATGTTTATGGCGGGACTTGAAAGTGATTTAGGTCGGCTTCGAAAGTATCTGCGGCCTGCATTGGCGGTCGCGGTGTGCGGGGTCATCTTGCCAGTTGCCTTAATGGGGGCGACGAGCTTCCTGTTTGGGTATGGTTGGACGGAGGCTCTCTTCATTGGCGTCGTCTTCTCCGCAACTTCGGTCAGTATTTCCGTGGTGGTCCTGCGTGAATTTAACGCGTTGGATTCACGTGAAGGGGCAACCATTTTGGGTGCAGCCGTCGCCGATGACATCTTAGGCGTGCTGTTACTAAGTTTGATGGTGTCACTGATCGGTGGGGCAACACACGGGGCCTCAAACAGCCTGGGCGTTCAGTTGGTCTTTCAGGCGGCGTTTTTTGTGGGTGCGTACTTGTTGGTTCGGTGGATTGCACCGATGCTAATGCGTCTGAGTGAACGATTACTGATTCCGACAGCCCGGACAGTCACGGCCGTGGTCATTTGTTTAGGAATGGCGGCGTTAGCCGAACTCGTGGGGCTGTCTGGGGCGATTGGCGCCTTCTTTGCTGGAATTGCAGTGGCCCAAACACCGGTTAAACAAGCAATCGATGACCACATTGAACCAATCAGTAACGCCTTTTTTGTCCCCGTATTTTTCGTTAGTATTGGCCTAAACGTTTCGTTTACGCACTTTGTCGATTCATTACCATTCATCTTATTAATGACCATTTTGGCCGTTTTGACAAAATGTTTGGGTGGGGAAATCGGTGCCCGCCTGACTGGTTTTGACCGGCCAAGTAGTCAGGTTGTGGGAACCGGGATGATTGCCCGCGGCGAAATGGCCTTGATTACCGCACAAATTGGGTTCAACGCCCATTTGTTGGCGCGTGGCCTGTATGTGGATATGATCTTTGTCATCGTGTTGGCAACGTTGGTGGCGCCACTGCTCCTTCGGTGGACGCTGGCGCGTCAACATGCGGCAGTTAAAGACAATTAAAAATCGTGCTCACTTTAGTGAGCACGATTTTTGTTTATTAGCACGTTATTTATCTTCGGTCAGCCGCGTAAAGTGGCCGTGGTTGGTCATGTCTTCTTTAAGATCGGTCATGGTAAACCGGTGGTAGAACTTACGGTAGTCTGCGTCGGCTAAGGTAAAAAGGTCGGTCAGGGTCTCACTAATATTAGCTGAGATGTCGTTAGCGTCAGGCGTATCCGTGGCTAAGCCCTTTGAATCACCGGTAATAAAGCGCGCATAACTGATGGTTGGTGGAATCGTTAGGTCGTAAAGGTCACCAACGTTCATGCTGGAAAGGGCTTGATGAAGCAGATAGCCACCGTTTTTGCCCACTGATCCCTCAATGTAGCCCTGTTTATGAAGAACGGACAGAATGTTGCGAATCATGACGGGATTCAAGTGTAATGATTTGGCCAGTTCAGCGCTCGTAACCTTGCGGGGACTGTGTTCATCCAGGTAAAGCAGACTGTGGACAGCGACGGAAAAATCTAGTTTCATAAGGGCCTCTTTCTAATTTACGGTGACTTTTGCACCGTAAATGTGGTTATGACAATTCGTGCTCGATGGATAATAATTCAGGGGTCACCCCCGTGATCAGTGGACTGGCTTCACCGACACTAATTAACACCAGATGGTGCATGGCCCGGGAGGCAATGGTGTATAACGCGCCGATGGATGATTCATCTGGGTAAGTATCATGAGAAACATCGTAAGCAATGACCGCGTCAAACTCCAATCCCTTCGCAAGGTACACGGGAAGGACAACCACGCCTTGTGGCAGTGTTCGATCCGCATCATTGAGCAGGGTCACAGGCACATGTCCGTGGAGTGATTGATAAACGTTACGTGCATCCGCCAAATCCTTCGTTAAAACGGCGACGGTGCCAAATTCAGCCAGCTCGGCCTCGGCAGAACTTAATGTGGCCTCTAGGGCGTCGACTTCATTATACCGCAATAAAATTCGGGGCAAATCGCCCGGACGGTTAAAGGCCTGAATTTGATCACCATCCGGGAGAAGGTCCTTAGCAAAATTGGTGATGGGCAGCGTCGACCGGTAACTACGGTTCAATGAAATGAGGTTTGGTCGTTTCGCGTTAAAGGCTTCAGCCAACCGGTCCATTAATACGTGTGGTTCTTGAAGCGGATTAAAGAGGGCCTGCTCACTGTCCCCAAGTAACGTAAACTTAGCCCGTGGAAAGGCATGGTGCAGGTAGCACATTTGTGCCAAAGAATAGTCCTGCATTTCGTCGACAAAGATGTAGGCGATGCCGCGATTTTGACCACCACCGGTAATGAAGTCCCGTAAAAAGAGGAGTGGTGCTGCGTCACTTAGCCCTAACTGGTGGTACTCAACGGCCATTGCCACGTCCTGACGGTGCTTTGCCCAGTTGGCCGTTGTGACAGTCGTTGGGGTCACCGTTTCTAAGAAGTGGTCGTACTGACGGTAAATATCCAGAAAGTAGTTATTGTAAAGGGCGTCGTAGATGGTGCGGTACCGGCGGCGAACAATTTCACGACTGGCGTAGGCAATTTCTGCATCAAGCGTTTTAAACTTTCCGTCATGGTTAATGAGAAGATCGTGGTAACGTTCCTCATCAAGGGTGTCCAGCTCAGTGCGCACCCAATCTTCCTTGGCATCGGTCCGAATCCGTGCCTTTAATTGTTTGATCAGCACGTTTTTAGTGGCTAAGAACCGGTCAGCGGTCGCCGCGTTTTCGGGCTGGTCAGCGTAAATGGCCGCAATTGCTTCCTTTGTGAAGAAGAGACGCCCGTCTAATAAGATGTCTGCAAACTTTAAGTTACCAGTGCCGATCCGGTGACTGTAAGCCGTCACGTCATCGACTAATTGTGTGCTTTCAAGATAGTCACGCACGTCAGCTGTAACAGGATTGATGTGTTGTGCGTCGGCCTCGTAGCGTTCGAACAAACTTTGAACGGTGATGCCCTGCAATCGATGGCTAAGGAATTCAGCCAGGGTGACCTGCCGCATGTTGCGTTCACCAAGACTAGGTAGCACCTCTGAAATGTAGTGACTGAACAGGCGGTTGGGCGAAAAGAGCACCATTTGATCGGCTTGCAGTTCGCTGCCACCGCCGTTACGACTATGGTAAAGCAGAAACGCAATTCGCTGTAAAATGGCGGATGTCTTCCCAGAACCAGCTACGCCCTGAACGACAAGTAAGTCAGACCGTGTATCACGGATGATGTCGTTTTGTTCCTTTTGGATCGTTGCAACAATGTTTTGCATCACGGCGTCGTTTTGCTGACCAAGAACCGCCTGAAGCATTTCGTCGCCCACCGTCTCGTTGGTATCAAACATGTTTTTGATCTGACCATTTTGAATGGTGAACTGGCGTTTTTTGTTCAACGTGGTGTGTTGGGGACCGGCTGGCGTTGTGTAAGTCACATCGCCCAACGTACCGTTGTAGTAGATACTGGCAATGGGGGCCCGCCAATCGTAAACGAGGAAATTTTGGTCAGGGTCAGTGAGCGAGAAGGTACCGATGTAGAGTGATTCGTCGCTTGTGTCACCAGCATCGCGAATGTCGATTCGGCCAAAGTAAGGTGAGGCGTGAAGCTCCTGAAGGTTTCCGAGTTGCTGTCTGATCGTGGTTTCATTTGTGACGGCAAGGTATACTAACTGCCGCTGTTGTTGCAGTTGTGCGTTCGTTTCCATGGCGTCATCGATTTCAAACGTATTGACCGACGCATTATCCGCGTAGTTTTTTTGAATGGCGCTTGTTTCATCATGCGCGCGGGTCAACTGCTTTTCACTTTCTGTGAGTTGCCGGTCAATTTCAGCCATGACGTGATCAACACGTTGTTGTTCTTGCTGACGATCTTTGTTTTCCATTCCATGGCCCTCCTGAAGGTGTGAGTGACGACAATGGGACGTGAAAAGCACCACCAGGACAGCTATGCGTCACCGGTGGTGGTTAAACGTACCGTGGTGTGGGGATCAGACCCACAAGCTTCAACAATTTTAGGCGCCAAAGCGGTGCCTGTCAATGATGTTGCATTACAGTTCGATGACGCGGCATGATGGGTTTTGACAGGCTTTTAAAAAGCCGTTATACTTAATTTATCGGTTACTTTACCTGAAGGTGGCAACGTATAGTAGGACCAACAACAGCAAGGTTGTGGTGTTGAGAGACAACCAGTGGTCGCGAAGTGGGCGTTTGTGTGCCGTAACTGATGAAGTTAAATCATGCTAATAATGAAGGGGATCGTTGTTGGACCGGGGATTGTCTTGGAAATCAACAGTGATCAATTTAGGTGGCACCGCGGGTAACCGTCCTATGCAATGAACCGTTTATTAATGTAAACGGTGTTCATTCATTGGGCGGTTTTTTCGTGGTTTGTGTTTGTAAATTTTTTTGAGGAGGATGCTAAAAGATGACAGCAAAAAAAATTATTTTAACGGGTGACCGGCCAACCGGTAAGTTACATATTGGACATTACGTGGGGTCGTTGCGAAACCGGGTGGCCCTTCAAAATTCTGGGGACTACGAGACGTTTGTTATGATCGCGGACATGCAGGCCCTAACGGACAACGCGCGCGATCCCGAAAAGATTCGGAAGAGTTTGACGGAAGTGACGTTAGACTACCTTGCCGTGGGAATCGACCCGAAAAAATCAACGATCCTTGTTCAGTCACAGATTCCGGCCCTAAACGAGCTGACGATGATTTACATGAACCTGGTAACGTTAGCACGGTTGGAACGGAACCCAACGGTTAAAACAGAAATTGCTCAAAAAGGGTTTGGTCAAAGTATTCCGGCCGGCTTCTTAACGTATCCCGTGAGCCAAACAGCGGACATCACGGCGTTTAAGGCCACAACGGTTCCCGTTGGTGACGACCAGGAGCCGATGCTGGAACAGGCCCGTGAACTGGTGCGTTCGTTTAACAATGCGTACAACAAGGACATCTTAGTTGAACCACAAGGCGTCTTTCCACCAAAGGGTGAAGGCCGGATCCCTGGTCTTGACGGGAACGCCAAGATGAGTAAATCGCTTGGAAACGCCATCTATCTATCAGATGATGCGGATACGGTGACGAAAAAAGTTATGTCCATGTACACAGATCCTGAGCACATTAAGGTCAGTGATCCCGGCCACGTCGAGGGCAACACGGTGTTCACCTACCTTGATATCTTCGATCCTGATAAGGCCCATGTTGCTGATTTAAAGGCCGAATATCAAGCTGGCGGTCTGGGTGATGTGAAGATCAAACGGTACTTAAACGAAGTATTGGAAGCAACACTAGCGCCCATCCGCACACGCCGCGCAGAATTTGCGGCCAACATGGATTACGTTTGCCAGGTGCTTGAAGAAGGGTCCGCTCACGCAAACGAAGTGGCCAACGCCACACTGACAGAAGTTCGTGACGCAATGGGGATCAACTACTTTACACAACGCTAACCACGAGAAACTGGCTAATAGACAGACTGTGGACGAAATGAGCGAGGCAAAGCAGACATGGAAAATTTAGCAATTGTGGATCTGGGCTCCAATTCGGTGCGAATGGGAATCACCCAAATCGAAAGTGATGGCAGTTTTAAAGAGGTCAAGCGAGTCAAAGAAGACACGCGGATTTCGGAGGGCATGGGCCCAGAAAAAAAGTTAACAAAGGTGGCTATGGATCGAACCATTAAGGCAATGAATAGCTTTAAGGGGCTCTACGCTGGGTTGCCGAATTTGACCGTTCGGGCGATCACAACGGCGGCGGTTCGGCAGGCGGTCAATCAGGCCGATTTTTTGGCCCGGGTCAAACATGAAGCAGGCATTAACCTACAAGTCCTGTCAGGTGATGACGAGGCGTACTATGATTTTTTAGGGGCTGTTAACGCGCTCCCACTGGATGATTGCGTGATTTTAGACACGGGTGGGGCCAGTTGCGAGTTGATCCACGTGGTCAACCGAAAGGCAAAAAATCTCATCAGCGTTCCGTTTGGTGCGGTCAACTTATCTGAGCAATTCCATTTTGGCGATGTGATTACGGCCGGGAACTTGTTTTCTGGTCAGGTCTTTGTTCGGAAACGGCTCCAAGACATCTGGTGGCTGAGTGCAGCCATGCATTTACCGATTGTGTTGCTGGGCGGGGCTAACCGGACATTGGCACGAATCAACCGGAAAGCGCAGAAAATGGTTCGGGTCGAAGACATTCACGGCTACCGGTTAAAAACGGAAACGGTGTTTGACACGTTTGATGAATTGATTTCAAAAAATAACAAGCAGCGTCAAGGAATTGACGGGCTTGAGTACGACCGGGCAGACATTATCGTTGGTGGCATGCTGCCACTGGTTGAATTACTGCAATTACTTGATTCGGACCGGGTGATTTTCTCGGAAAGTGGTGTGCGTGAAGGACTGGTCTCAGAGTACGTCAGTCAACGCCCACAGTATCAACAGTAAGGAGGAGGCCCTTGTGGATAAACGGTTTGCAAACGTTCGCAACCTAACATGGCAGGAACGGGTCGATCTAGCCACCGAGGTTGGGACGCTGACAGCAATGCAGCGGCAAGAAGTGGCAGACAGTGCGAGCGAAAGAGAAGCACTGCTAATTGAAAACTATCTAACAAGTTACCGGTTGCCAACGGGGTTGGCAGCCGGTATTCGGCTTAATGGCCGTGACTACCTGGTTCCCATGGTGACGGAGGAACCGTCCGTTGTGGCGGCTGCAAGTTATGGTGGTAAAATGACCAGTACAGGTCAGGGGATGCACGGACAGCAAGTGACGAACCTGCTGATGGGCCAAGTTGTGTTTCAAACGGTGACGGTCGCTGAGATTGAGCGGGTGGTTACGGCAACGACGCCGGCATTATTGGCCTTAGCGGATGCCGCCCATCCATCGATCAAGCGTCATGGTGGTGGTGCGAAACGGTTAGCAGTTCGTGGATTAGGCGAGGGGTTCGTTAGCGTTGACCTTTTCGTTGATACTGCGGCGGCTATGGGGGCTAATGTAATGAACAGCATGTTAGAGGCCCTTGGTCACCATTTACAGGACGTGTTGAAACACCACCCGGTCATGGCAATTTTGGCAAATGACGGGCAGGCCAACGTGGTGACCGTGACGGCAACGGTGACGGTTGCTGACCTTGCCAAAGGGAACGCAACGGATGGTTTAGCTGTGGCCCAACGCATCGAGGCGGCAAGCCGCATTGCCCAATTAGACGTTAGCCGGGCAACGACCCATAATAAGGGGCTGATGAACGGCGTGGACGCAGTGGTCATGGCAACCGGAAACGATTGGCGTGCCGTTGAGGCCAGTGCCCATGCGTACGCGGCCCGTGATGGTCAGTACCGTGGGTTAAGCCAGTGGCAGGTGGTTGGCAATGAATTACATGGTCGGGTGACCATGCCCATGCACCTCGGCCTAGTTGGCGGGGCAACCGCATCGTTGCCGTTAGCAACGGTCAATCGCCAGGTGGTTGACGTAACGACCGTCTCTGAACTGAATCAGGTGGCCGTTGCGGTCGGGCTTGCACAAAATTTGGCCGCGTTACGGGCGTTAGTGAGCGAGGGGATTCAGCAAGGACACATGCGCCTTCAGTACCGCAATTTAGCGGTGGCGGCGGGCGCAACGGTTGCCCAAGTGCCACTCGTTGTTACGGAATTACAGGAACATGAGCATCCGTCAGCGGCGTTGGCAACAGCCATCGTGGCAAGGTTAAATAAGACGGAATCGTCTGATTAGTCAAGGAGAAGTCATTACGACTGAATGAACATTAAAAAGGAGCTTTTTATGGCAGACATTAAACTAACACCAGCGGTCCAGGCATTGCTGGATCAAGTTAACGACCTGTTTCCCGGAACCGTGATGGTTCAATTTGGGGATCATCATGCCGGTTACGTGCGCGATGATCAGGTTCAACAACATGTGTTGAAGGATCGCCTGTTGATTTGGGTGGACGACATCACCGCACCACAGTACTCAGCGGCGCATGAATTAACCCATCTACTGCTGTTGCTTCAAGGTTTTCCACAGGTGTACTTTAACCTGACGCTGGGCGATGAGGCACTGGATACACAGCTGATGGCATTGACCACCCAGCTGTACAACATTGCAAACCACATGGTGATTTTCCCAGCCTTGGCGGGGCATGATTTGATTGATGACACCGTTAAGAGTCAGTATTACGACGGAATCTTTGCGACGGTTGAACCAGAAACTGGGAAGCGTGATGACGATCAGAATGCGCTGCGGTTACTGGTGATGTTAGACGCGCTCGTGTTCTTTGGTGACGCCATTAGCGACCATGAAGATGAGTTACAAACAAACTTCCCACTAACATTTGCGGCTGCCCAAAAGTTATTTGCCACCATCACGGAAAAACCAGTGACTAGTCCATTTGGCATGCGGCGGGCATTGGTTAAACTGTTCAAAGCGTTTGATGATCAGCTGACGGATTGGGGTCTACCAGCGTTGAACAGTACGGCCTTCACCTCCGTGACAAGTGTTCTGAGTGACCGGCAGTTACGTCTAGAGGTTCGGCAATTATTTGAGGTCTTCCATTCCGACCTGCAAAACAAGGCCACGGGTGAACGCGCCTATGTGGGGTTAAATCGTTCTGATCGCCAAAATGCGTTTGTCTTAACACCACCTGCGCAAGCAGACGATGAAGGGGCAAGCTACTTTAAAGGCATTTATGACATGACGGTCAAAGACTTTTTGGAACAGCAGCACATTGCATACAGTGTTCGTGATTAATTGATAAAAGGGGGCACATTCATGGCAGCGGAAATGAGTGAGGCGCTTCGCCAGTTATTTGACGAAGCAAACCACATTACGTTTATGACGGGGGCCGGAGTGTCAACGGCCTCAGGGATTCCGGATTATCGGTCTAAAACCGGCCTGTACGCGGATAAATTTCACGGCTTACCGCCTGAGTATTTGCTGAGCCATGATTGTTTGGTGAACCAACCTGAGCTTCTGTACGCCTTTGTAAAGGATAATATGTACTTTCCAGAGGCCCAGCCAAACGTGATCCATGAAGTGATCGCAGATTTATGCAATCAGGGGCGGGCGTCATTGATCACCCAGAACGTGGATAATTTGGATCGCCGCGCCAAAAATGAGCAGGTGGTTGAATTTCATGGCAACCTGTACCGTTGTTTCTGCACGGTTGATCAGGCGCCAATTGCCTGGCAGGATTACTTAACGTCCATGATTCATGAACCTGATCATGGGGTGATTCGCCCGGACATCGTGTTGTACGGCGAAGGCATTGCCAATGACGTCTTACGGCGCTCCGTTCAGGCCGTTGAAGCAGCGGATCTATTGGTTATCGTGGGCACGTCATTTCGGGTGTATCCGTTTGCAGGGTTGATCAACTACCGCCAACCGACTGCTAAGTTAGTTGTTGTGAACAATGAACCCATTACAGCGGGTGATGTAACTGCTCAGTACCAAGGTGACGCCACCGACTTTTTCCAAGCGCTCCGAGGCTAAATCAATTGCGTTTTTAAGTTAGGTTTCTTACAATTAATGTAATTAAGATGAAAGGTGGGTGACAGAAATGACACGAGAAGATGTGTTTGCCCGTTTGGGGAACCTACTTGCACAAATGCGGTGGATGAACCGATTTCAGTTGCTGTTTGATTTCCTAATGTTTTACGGTGCGTGGCAGGTGTTCTTCGGTGCACAACAAGCAATGCTGTTTGGTGTTGCAATGTCACGGACAAATGCTGGTGTTGTCACAATGCTGTTTGCGGTGATTAGCTGGTCATTTTCTGGCATCCGCGGCAACTACCGGCGACAAGGACTAGCCTTGATCAGTACCCTTCAGGGGCATCAGCTTTCCGAAGAGGAATCAAGCGTTGTCCGGCAGTTTAAATAAGCTTGTTAGGGCAGTCGAATGCACGAAGAGGGGTTGCGACGCAGGGGGATCGTTAATAACCTGCGCCAACGGCCACGGCATTCCGCTTAAATCAAAGCAATCAACTTCCCAAGTTTCGGGAGATTGATTGCTTTTCTTTAACACTCATTTTTAGTCGAGGGGGAAGCAAAATGATTACAATTGGTTTATCAACGTGGACGCGTCATCCGCACTTGATCCATGATGAAGATCGCCCAGTTCGGTTTGATGAATACGTGGGTGTGTTTCCGTTGGTTGAACTGGATACACCGTTTTACGGGGTTCCTAGCGTGAGTACGGTAACTAAGTGGGCCCACCAAGCACCAGACGGATTTCAGTACATCTTAAAAGCGCACCAGGTGATGACACACCATGATGATCGAAATGAACCGGTGAGCGACAGTGAACGCTGGCAAACATTTACTCAGTTTCGCCAGGCCGTTGCCCCCTTGGTTAAGGCGGGGAAACTAGCCACGGTGCTATTTCAGTTTCCGCCGTTCTTCACGCGGACGGTCGACCACATTCGCTATCTGCGTGAGGTTCGTGAACGAATGGGAACGTTACCGGTTGCCGTTGAATTTCGTGATCCAAGTTGGTATGCTAGCGGACTTAGCCAGGATGTGCTTGATTATTTGACCAGTTTGAACCTCACGTATGTCATCGCGGATGAACCGTTTGATGGCAATCAGGGCGTCCCGTTTACCCCTGCGGTCACAACACCCAGTGCGGCCTACTTTCGCCTTCATGGGCAAAATCGGCGGGGCTGGTTGAACCGTGAGGGTGGCTGGCAAACGGAGCGAACGAATTATCACTACTCTGACGACGAACTCGCTGCACTGGCAAAATCAATTAATGCAGTAAACGAACGGGTGGATAATACTTACGTTATTTTCAATAATAACGGGCACCGTGATGCGGCCGGAAATGCCGAAACGTTGCGCGATCAGTTAGGGTTGTCCTTTACTGGACTGGGCCCGACACAGATGGACTTATTTTAGCCATTTACGGCCAAGAAAGTTGCGAAGCGACATAAAGTGCTATGGTATACTTATTCAGACTAATAAGAAGTGTTATGGTGCCAGGTGAACCACTGAGCGGCCCAGCACTTACGGATCAAAGGAGAAGATTGTTTCATGGCAGAAAAAAAGCCGACTTATTACATTACAACGCCAATTTATTACCCTTCAGGGAAGCTGCACATTGGGAACTCATACACAACGATTGCGGTGGACGCAGAGGCACGGTACCGTCGCTTAATGGGCAATGACGTCTTCTTCTTGACCGGGACGGACGAACACGGCCAAAAAATTGAAGAAAAAGCGGCTTCCTTAGGCAAACAGCCAAAGGAATACGTTGACGGCATGGCTGACCAGATCAAGGACTTATGGAAATTACTGGAGATCAGTAACGATAAGTTCATTCGGACAACGGATGCGGATCATGAAGCCGCCGTTCAAGAAATTTTTGACCGGTTATTAAAGCAGGGTGATATCTATAAAGGCCGTTATGAAGGCTGGTACTCCGTGGATGATGAAGAATTTTTCACGGAATCACAGCTGGCTGAAGTTGAACATGATGCAGACGGTAACGTTACGGGTGGGAAAGCGCCATCTGGTCACGACGTTGTGTGGACGGATGAAGAGTCTTACTTCTTCAAGATGAGTAAATACTCTGACTGGTTGATGACCTACTACAAGGAACATCCTGATTTCATCATTCCAAGTACGCGGATGAACGAAATGGTGAAAAACTTCCTGGAACCTGGTTTGGAAGACCTTTCTGTTTCCCGGACCAGTTATTCATGGGGTGTGCCCGTTCGGACCGACCCTAAGCACGTGATCTACGTGTGGATCGACGCCCTCTCTAATTACATTACGGCGTTGGGTTACGCAGGCAAGGACGAGACAAACTTTGACAAGTTCTGGCCAGCAAACGTGCAAATGGTTGGTAAAGAAATCGTCCGGTTCCACACGATCTACTGGCCAATCATGTTACATGCACTGGGCCTTCCGTTACCACAACACGTGGTCGGTCATGGCTGGCTGTTAATGAAAGACAGCAAAATGAGTAAGTCTAAGGGGAACGTCATCTATCCAGAAACACTGGTTGAACGGTACGGTTTGGATGCCTTGCGTTACTACCTGCTTAAGGCCATGCCGTTTGGAAACGACGGGAACTTTACGCCGGAAGACTTTGTCGATAAGGTCAACTATGATCTGGCAAATGACCTTGGGAACCTGTTGAACCGGACGGTCGCCATGGTCAACAAGTACTATGATGGTGCGGTGCCAACGTTTGCGGCGGGCGTTAACGGCCCTGACGCTGACTTAGAGGAAACGGCAGCGACGGTCATCGCTGAGTACCATGAATTGATGGAAAGTTTGCACTACGCTGACGCCCTGTCCGCCATTTGGAAACTGGTTGCGCGGACCAATAAATACATTGATGAAACGGAACCATGGACGTTAGCAAAGGGTGAAAAGGCTGGTGATGCAGACCGACTAGCATCAGCCATGAGCCATTTGGTTGCTAGCTTGCGCGTGATCGCGTTGCTGTTACAACCAGTGATGACCCACGCACCGAAGGAAATCTTGGGTCAATTGGGCTTGTCAACGGAACCAGAAGACATGCAGATCATGGGGTTAACCTTCGGTGACTTGCCAAGCAGTACGGTGATCGCCAAGGGAACACCGATCTTCCCCCGCCTAGATGCCGCGGCTGAGACGGACTTCATTCAAGCACAAATGACTAAGTCTGATAAGAAGAAGGGCCGGGCCGCCATGGCTGCCGATGCCGACGCCAAGTGGGAACCAGAAAACGTCACATTATCCTTAACGAAACCAGAGATTAAGTTTGAGGACTTTGACCAAACAGAAATCAAGGTTGCAGAAGTGATCGACGTGAAGCCCGTTGAGGGTGCTGACAAGCTGTTACAATTCCGGCTTGATGCGGGTGACCAACAAAACCGGCAGATCCTTTCAGGGATTCACGAATGGTACCCTGACTACGAAACGTTGATCGGGAAAAAGGTGTTGGCTGTGACGAATTTGAAGCCACGGAAAATGCGTGGTCAAATCAGTCAGGGAATGCTGTTATCAACGGAGCATGACGGTCAGGTCACGTTAGTTGAAGTACCAGCAGGATTGAATAACGGGGACGTGCTGGGCTAGCCAGTCGTTACCTGAGTGGAGACAAAGCAAATGGAAATTTTTGATTCGCACACACATTTAAATGATGATTCGTTTTATGAAAACGTGGCGGTGTTTGATCAACATGCGCGCGCATCCCATGTCACCCGAATCATGAACGTTGGCTCGGACGCAGTGTTGAATGAACGCGGAATCGAGCTGGCACACCGGCACGCTAACATGTGGGCGGCGGTGGGCTGGCATCCAGAGGAAGTGGCTCATTATAACGATGCTGTGGAAGAAACAATGATTGGTCAGTTACAAGATGACCGCGTGATGGCACTGGGTGAAATCGGGTTGGACTATCACGTTGATAATTTAGATGCAGTGGTGGCGGATCAAAAACGGATTTTTGAACGGCAACTTAACCTTGCCAAGGACTTGCACAAGCCAGTCATCATTCATGATCGCGACGCCTTTGAAGACGTGTACAAGATTTTAAAGGCTGTCGACATTCGTGATGTTGGCGGGGTAATGCACAGTTTTAACGGTGATCCTGAATGGCTGAAGCGGTTCCTTGATCTCGGGATGATCGTGTCGTACTCGGGTGTTGCGAGTTTTAAAAATGCACACGAGGTTCACGATTCAGTTCGGGCAACACCGTTAGACGCCATGATGGTGGAAACAGATGCCCCATACCTGACGCCAGAACCGCACCGTGGTGAACAAAATGAACCGGCAAACGTGATTTTTACGGTGCAGGCCATCGCAAAACTTCGTGATGAGGATCCATTAACCATTGCGGATCACACGTATGCCAATGCTAATCGGTTCTTTGGGATTGAGGATTAATGACGAAAATTAAAGAAGTTCTGGTCGTTGAGGGCAAGGACGATACCAAACGGATCCTGCAAGCGGTGGACGCTGACACGTTTGAAACGAATGGCTCAGCGCTAAATAAAGCGATGTTAGCACAGATTAAGCAGTTGCAAGCAACCCGGGGCGTTATTGTGATGACGGACCCTGATTTCAACGGTGAGCGCCTGCGAAAACTGATTACTGCGGCGGTGCCTGAGGCAAAGCACGCGTTTATCACCAAAAAGCAGGGGGTACCAGAAAATGCTGGTGGAAGTCTGGGCGTTGAACACGCAACCCCGGATGTGATTAAGGACGCACTGGCCCATTTATCAACGGGGTCGAGTACGTTTACACCAGTGATCAACCAAACGGATCTATTGGCAGCTGGGTTGATTGGTCAACCAGATTCACGGAAACGGCGGGAACAATTGGGTGAACAACTCAATTTAGGCTACGTCAACGGAAAGCAATTGTTAAAACGATTGCAGTTGTTTCAAGTGTCACGGCAAGACTTTGCCGCGGCCGTTGCCAGTCTGCCACCGTTAACGCATTCATAACAGGAACATTCAAGGAGCACACATGACTGACAAGAACCACGCAACCCGTCCGGACATTGCAAACCCTGTCCGAACACGCGCCATCATGAATACTTACGGCATCGCCGTGAAAAAGAGTCTCGGGCAAAACTTCTTGTCTGACATCAACATTTTGCACAACATCGTGGAAGCAGCTAACATTACACCGGCAGACGATGTGATCGAAGTGGGCCCCGGGATCGGGGCATTAACGGAGCAACTGGCGAAAAACGCCAATCGTGTGCTGGCATTTGAAATTGACCGGCAGCTATTGCCGGTGTTGGCTGACACGCTGTCACCATACGACAACGTTGAAATTGTGAACGCGGACATCCTTAAAGTGGATCTGCCCGCTGCAATTAGCGAACACTTGCCGGATGCGCACACGGTCAAGGTGGTGGCTAACCTACCGTATTACATCACAACCCCAATCTTGATGGGACTCGTCAGTGCACCAATTGATTTTGATGCCATCGTGGTGATGATGCAAAAGGAAGTGGCGGAACGGTTGAGTGCCAAGCCTGGAACGAAGGCTTACGGTGCATTGACGTTAGCAGTGCAGTATAAAATGCAGGCTAAATTGGCCTTCACGGTGCCTCGCACCGCGTTCATTCCTCAACCCAATGTAGATTCAGCCATCGTTGCGTTAACGCCACGTGAACCATTGGCAGTGTTGCCATTTAGTGAAAGCGCGCTGTTTCACCTTATTCGCGGGTGTTTTGCACACCGGCGGAAGAGTCTGTGGAACAATTTGCAAAGCATTTTTGGCAAAGCAGATGAAACAAAATTAGCAATGGCAGAAACATTAACTGAATTAAATATTGAACAGTCAATTCGGGCTGAACGCCTGTCACTAGACGAGTTCATCGCGTTGGCAAACGGTTTACACACGCACGATGTCTTTTAGTTAAGCGATGGATGTCCGGGGTTTCTACTACGGAACAATTGTTTTTAAGGGTTGACCGTGCTATACTGTTATGCATGTGAGGTGAATTGCATGCCAGCAACATTACAAAGTATCAAGACCAAACTGGATGCCAAATTAGGGCAAAAGTTAATGGTTGTCGCTCAGGCCGGTCGCAAGAAAGTGACAAAGCGCCGTGGCACACTGCGGGAAACGTATCCGGCTGTTTTTGTGGTTGACCTCGACCAAGAGGAGAATTCATTTGAACGAGTCTCTTACAGTTACACAGATGTGTTAACAAAAAATATTGAAATTGCCTTTGATGAAGAATAATCTGTTCATCCGGTGAAATCGCAAAAAAGCGCCCTCAATAAATGGGGCGCTTTTTTTGTGGAATTAACCGATGTGATGTTCCGGTATAGACGTTAAGCTAGCGTCTGTAATATACTAACGGTAGTTATTTTCTTGCGAACAGACTGGGGGTGACACCACGGAAATTCTTGAAAAGGCGCCTGCCAAACTCAACCTGAATTTGGACACGCCGTTTAACCATAAAGATGGTGACGAAGAGTGGGATATGGTGATGACGTCCGTTGATTTAGCCGATTATGTAGCCATTAAGACGCTGGGGCGAAACGGCCGCATTAAGGTGAGCACGGATAGTGGTTTTTTACCCAATGATCATCGAAATTTAGCCTATCAGGCTGCCCATTTACTGGCGGTCACGTTTAATCGTCATGAGGCTGTTAACATTCACATCGAAAAACACATTCCGGTGGCGGCCGGGATGGGTGGCGGATCCTCGGATGCCGCTGCGGTCCTTCGGGGACTAAACGATCTGTGGCAACTCGGTTTGACCCGGACAGAATTATGTCATTTTGGGTTAAAGATCGACGCAGACGTGCCGTATTGCGTGTGGAGCCAAACGGCGCACGTGACGGGACGTGGTGAGCAGATCGAACTGCTGCCAAAGCTCCCACCGCTGTGGATCGTGATTGCCAAGCCAAAGGTGAGTGTGTCGACACCGTCCATCTTACGGCAGATCGACTACCAGGCCTTGCAACACGCGACGCCCGATGCTTTGATCGCGGCCATTGAGGTGGGCGATTATGAGGGGATCTGTCAGAACGTGACCAATGTGTTAACACCGATTACGGCTAGGCACCACCAAACGATCAATCATCTGAAGGAACAGATGTTGCGGTTTGGTGCAGATGCTGCTGAAATGAGCGGGACAGGGCCAACGGTCTACGGATTGTGTAAAAAGCAATCGCGGGCACAACACGTTGCAAATAGCTTGGCGGGTTTTTGCCGAGAAGTGTACGTGGTGCGCCCCATTAACTTTGCCGACAATCGCGCGCAACGTGTCGCGCTAAGTGACCGATACGCGGATACCAATGGTTAACGAAAAGCCCACCTGTGGACAACTTGTCCACAGGTGGGCTTTTCTATTGGCGACGTTATGTGTGATCTTAATCCAAATGCCGAAATGAAGCCAACAGAGCGTCGTTTTCGGCCTGACGAGTTGCAGATGACCGTGGTTTTTGTCGCGCCACCGCATGGGTTGGATCAACTAATCCATGGGGCGTTAGGTCATAGATGTTCGTGGCAACCGACTGAACAAACTGCTGATCATGGGAAACAAATAAAACGGTCCCGGGGTACTCACTAAGAAACGTGGTGAGTGCTTGAAGTGTGGGCAAGTCTAAATAGTTGGTGGGTTCGTCCAACACCAAAACGTTGGCCTCGCTAGTCAAAACGGCAACGAGACTGAGTTTGACGCGCTGCCCGCCGCTAAGAGATGCGGTTGGCTGATCAAGCATGCCAGCAGAAAACCCAAATTCAGCCAGAATCGTTCGCAGGGTCGCATCGGGTTGGCTACTGCGCGCACGAACGGTGGTCCAAACACTGTCCGTTGGGATCAAAGTGCTGATGTCCTGGGCAAAGTACCCAAATGAAACAGCGTCGTTAACGTGAATGGCCGGTTGTTCATGGGCCATGATGGCACGCAGTAAGGTTGTTTTTCCACAACCATTTGGACCAGTAATGGCAACCCGCTGGCCGGGGCGAACGGTCAGTGAAAGGGAGTCACTGAGTGTGGTTGACCCAATCGTCAGGCGGAGCTTTTCAATGCGGACGGGAACGTGCCGCCCCAATGTGGCAAACTGAGTTGCACGGAGGGTGGTGTGGGCAGCGGTCTTTGGTTTAGCCACGGGGGCAAGATCATCGCCGCGTTGACTGAGCACCCGTGCCGTTTTGGCCATTTTGCCCTGATTGTTGCGAAGGGCACTCTTAATGTCCTGGAGCTCGTTAGCGCTGTGGTTATGCGGATTCGGCTTGGTGATTTTGGCAGCGCGTTCTTCACGTTTTCGGGCCGCAACGGCTAATTTATGCTGGCGTTTTCGGTACGTTTTATAGGCTGCCGCCTGGTGATCACGTTGAGCTGCCTGCATGGTTTGCATGGCTGAAAGTTTTCCAGCAAACGGGGTGACCGTTTCATCAGCTAATTGCCAGGTACTGGTGGTGACGGCATCCAGCAGGTGCTGATCGTGGGAAATGAGAAGTAACGTGCCAGAAAAGCGCTGCAACTGCTGGATCAACCATGTTTGGTTATTGACGTCGAGGTTGGCGCTAGGTTCATCTAAAATTAACCACTGGGGGTGTTGATGAAGGGCCGTTAAAATAGCCATTTTCGTCTGCTCACCGCCACTCTTTGTGTCATCGTGGTGTAGTTGCGGCACAACAACGGGATCAATCCGCCGGTCGATGGTCCCGGTGGTGAGGCTAACGGTCCCGGTAAGCAAACCGATGAGCGTTGTCTTTCCGGCGCCGTTTGCACCGACGAGCCCAATGCGGTCGCCGGGGTTAATGATCAGCTGAGGAATGGTAAATAAAACGTGCTGTTGCCGTGTGATCGATAAATTGGTTGCTTGTAAACTAAACATAAGGGGGTACCTCCTTGTTATAAATGCGTTGTGGTTCAACAAGAAGTTAGTTCTTCATGGTCGGATGCCTCCGTTAACTGGTGACCAGTGTGTAACCATGACCAAAAACGGCACAAAAAAGGACTCCACCCCTGCGTTGTACCTAAGCCATGGTCAACCAATTAATCAGCATGAAAACACACGCCAAACACGACCCATCAAGGGTGTGAATGATGATTTACAGGCTGTTTAATTGGTGATCCAACAAGGCTTAGTTACGCATTGGCTGAAGTCCTCCGAATGAATTGAATTTAGTGGCACTATAACTGCTTGTAGGGTAACCTGTCAAGCTAACGCCGATTTTCAGGGTAAAGAATGCTGTTATGAAACGGACCGTCGCCCCAAATTTCTGCTTCAGAAAGGGTGGTTTCGATCAACTCAATGGGAACCTGCTTTAACATGATCATTGCACATTCGTAACCGGCAAAGGGTTGGTAAAGGGGCATGACGATATCTTGATCAACCAGTGCTGCGCGGATGTCAGCAACCTTAAAGGCGACGTGCGTCTGGGCTTGAATGATTGGATCGAGTGGGCAGTCAGGACCAAACGCGTGAAGTTCAATGGGAATTCCCAGTTCATTTAGTTGGTCCAGCGAGTACATGTCATAAATTTTGGCGTACTTAACGGCCGGTGCGTCTTTAATATCGGCGAGCGGAACGGGTTTGCCGATGTGGTGAAACGTCAGTGATTGCCGCATTGTTATTAACCTCGAAATAATTTGTGGATTGCATTCATGGATGAGATTCTGTAAACTGTTAAACAGTAATCATTACGTTTTAGAATAATTACCTGAAAGGAACCGGTCATGAAGCAATTGCGAATTGGATTCATTATAACATTACTGACCGCTAGCCTGATGGGTGGGTTGATGATGGGGCACGTTCAATCAGCGCACGCGCGGTCACGATCCATTACCGTCGTGAGCTCACTAGACGTGTACGCGGAGGCCGCACAGGCAGTGCTTGGGCACGCTGGAACAGCAACCGCCATCATTAACAGTCCGTCGATTGACGCAGAGGACTACGAGCCCACAACGGCCACCGCAAAACAGGTGGCTAAAGCAGACGTTGTTATCGCTAACGGGGTTGGCTATGACGACTGGTTGACACGCGTTGCAACGGCGAACAATAAGCAACGGCAAACAATTACGGTGGGTGATCAGCTGCTTTCCCGAAAAGCAGGGGACAATCCCCACGTGTGGTATCACAAAAAGACAATGCCGTTGGTGGTTAAGCAACTGGTCAGCCGGTTTAGTCGGTTGCAGCCACAGCGAAAACGCCAATTTCAGCAAAATGCGACGCGCTACTTAGCCACGTTAACACCGTGGCACCAGCTGACACAGCAGATCCGGAAAACGAGTCAAAACCAACGGGTCGCGGTGAGTGAACCGGTGGCAAATGACATGCTGACGGCGGCTGGTCTGAAGGTAACAAACGACCATTTTGCCCGGTCGGTGGAAGAAGGAACGGACCCATCACCGGCAGACATTGCAAAATTGACTGCAGATTTTAAACATCATCGGGTTGTCATGTGGGTGGAGAACACGCAAAATTCACAGACAATCGTGGATAACATGACGAAAACAGCCCGGCGCTACCATGTACCGGTTGTTAAGGTAACGGAAACACTGCCACGGGGGAAAACGTACGCTCAGTGGATGACGGCAGAATTGACGCAGGTTCAGGCGGCTTTAAAGGAGGCAAAAGAAGATGACAGATAAAGGTGCGGGGGCAACACCACTCGTTAGCGTTGAGCAGTTAACGATGCGTTTCCCCAATAAGACGGTCTTCACTGACCTCTCCTTTCAGGTGCGTCCAGGAGAATTTTTAAGCATTTTGGGTGAAAATGGCGTGGGAAAAACGACCCTGATTCGACTCTTACTCGGTCAGCTACGACCAACCACGGGGCAAGTGACCTACTTGCCAGAACGGCGGGCAGTCAACGTGGGGTATGTTCCCCAGTTCCGAAATGTTGATGCAGAGTATCCGCTGACGGTTCGCGACTTTGTTGGGTTGGCATTGCCAACCCGGCTAGTTCCATGGTGGTCAGCTGGCGAACGCGCACAAATTGAGCATGCACTGGTTCAAACGGATCTCACGAAAATTGCCCAAACGCCGCTTGGTAAGGTGTCGGGCGGTGAATTACAAAAAGCATACTTAGCACAGGCCCTCATTCGGGAACCGCAATTATTGATCCTGGATGAATCAACGGCAAGTTTAGATAACAATATGAAGTATGAGTTGTTGGATCTTGTGCAGCAATATCAGCTGAGAACGCAAGCAGCGGTCGTTTTCGTCACGCATGATTTACCACTAACACAACAATATTCGACAAACTTTTTACTGATGGAACCGGGTCGTTATCGCCAAGGGGACATTCACGATTTGAAAGAAACGGTACTGGAGGCGGCTCATGCTTAGTTATCCATTTATGCAAAACGCGTTTGCCGCGGGGACGCTGATTGCGATCGTTAGCGGTTTGGTTGGCGTGTTTGTTGTTGCGCGAAACATGTCCTTCTTGACCCATACACTGTCCGAAATCGGGTTTGCCGGGGCCGCGTTTGGCTTATTCATTGGGTGGACACCGTTAGCAGGAATGCTGGTGTTCACCACGGTCAGTTCGGTTGCGGTGGGACAGTTAAGCACGAAGGCCTCACGGCGAGAAGCAGCGATTACCTCAATTTCAGCGTTGGCAATTGGTTTGGGAATTTTATTTCTCTCACTTTCCAACCAAAACGCCAGTTCAGCCACCAACATCTTGTTTGGGTCGGTCATCGGGATTAGCCGCCAGTCGGTGGCACAGGTCACTTTGCTGGCAGCCGCAGTGGTTATCGTGATTATGGGTGTGTACCGCGCACTCAAATTTGATTCATTTGACGCGGTTGGCGCTCGGGTGGCCGGTTTGCACCAAACGTTGTTATCAATTGTTTTCTTAGTGGCCTTGGCCTTTTCCGTGAGCGTCGCGGCGCAAATCGTTGGTTCTTTACTAATTTTCATCTTGCTAACGTTACCGGCGGCTGCGGCAAAGTATTTTGCCCACGGGGTCGGAAAAATGATTTTTGTGGCAATCGCGTTTGCACTGGTGGGCGTGTGGCTAGGATTGGCGTTAAGTTACTGGACCAATTGGCCGGTGTCCTTTTTCATCGCGGTGATTGAGGTGTTCTTTTACTTTGGTGGTTTGGTAATGAATTGGTGGACAACGAAATAAAGATGAGAGCGAAACAAAGTGCGTTAAGGCCCCTTCATCTAACAGAAAAGCCCACTTATGGACGGTTTTAGCCCATAAGTGGGCTTTTCTGTTAGATGAATCGCGGTCTGCGCTTTGTTTCGCGTTTATGGCAGTAATGAACGACTAAAGACGGTTTTAGTCCATGAGTGGGCTTTTCTGTTAGATGAATCGCGGTCTGCACTTTGTTTCGCGTTTATGGCAGTAATGAACGACTAAAAAACGGTTTTAGTCCATAAGTGGGCTTTTCTGTTAGAAGAATCGCGGTCTGCACTTTGATTTTCGGTAATGATTATCATCCAGATAACGTTTGGCGATTAAAATGACAGAAAGTTGTCCGAATATCGCAAACTCTTTTCAATTGAATTGACTGAATTCACGAACGTTGTGCTAAAATAAAGCAAGCAAAGAACGTTTTTTCCGTTCAATCAAAATAATTCATGAGGATGAGGTAGCTAAAGGTGAAAGTTAGACGATCAGATCGCTTAATTGACATGACCCGCTTTTTATTAGAGCGGCCGCGGACACTAGTATCACTTTCTTTTTTCGCGGAACGATATGAATCTGCGAAATCCTCCATTAGTGAGGATCTAACGATTTTAAAACGAACGTTCCAGGAACGCGGAACTGGTTTATTAGAGACATTACCTGGTGCCGCTGGTGGGGCCAGGTTCATTCCGTACATCTTGAAAGAAGATGCTGAGGATTACATTGCCGAACTGTGCCAACAAGTTTCTGACTCTCACCGGGTGATGCCTGGTGGTTATGTCTACCTATCTGACTTACTGGGGCAACCCAGCGTGTTACGCCAAATTGGTCGCTTAATTGCTACCCAGTACATGAACCAAACCATCGATGTTGTTTTAACGGTGTCTGTAAAGGGAATTCCGATTGCGCAGGCGGTGGCAGAACAACTCAACGTCCCGTTTGTCATTGCACGTCAGGATGGCGCGATTACAGATGGCGCAACGGTCAGCGTGAACTATGTTTCTGGTTCATCGACCGCCATTGAAAAAATGCAAATTTCGAAACGGGCGCTCCCAGCTGGCTCACGGGTCTTGATCGTTGATGACTTTGTGAAGGGTGGCGGAACAATTTCTGGATTAGCAAGTCTTGTTCGCGAATTGGATTGTGATGTCGCCGGGGTCACTGTTTTTGGTGAGGGTCGGTTTAACGGTGAACGCCAATCCGAGACGTTTACGTCATTACTGCACATTGAGACACTCCAAAGCGAAGCTGAACCGATTAAAGCAACCCCAGGAAACTACTTGGATCGGGTCTTTGGTAACGAAAGGTAGAGAAAAATGAGTTCACGGAATACGATTATTCTGGCGGCGGGTAAAGGTACCCGGATGAGATCAAAGCTGTACAAGGTGCTGCACCAGGTGTGTGGCAAGACCATGGTTGACCACGTGTTAACACAGGTGGAACAAACAAACATGGACCACATTGTGACCGTTGTCGGTTTTGGCGCTGATGATGTCCGCAAACAGTTGGGCGACCGAACCCAATATGTGATGCAAGAACAACAGTTGGGCACGGGTCACGCAGTGCTTCAAACGGAACCTTTGTTGGGTGACGCTGATGGTGTAACGTTGATCATGAGTGGTGACACACCGCTGTTTAAGGCAGAAACGTTGCAACGGCTGTTTGATTACCACGAAGCAAAGGGCGACGTTGCGACCGTTTTAACGTCAATTGCCCCAGATCCAACCGGTTACGGCCGTATTATCCGAAATGACATTGGCCTGGTTGAAAAGATCGTTGAACAAAAGGACGCCACGGTGGAAGAAGCTGCCGTCAACGAAATTAACACGGGTGTTTACGTGTTTGATAACAAAGCCTTGTTTAACGCACTTCACCAGGTTAAAAATGATAATGCGCAGGGGGAATACTACCTCACTGACGTGGCCCAGATCTTGAAGCACGCTGGCCAACGGGTTGGTGCTTACCGGATGAGTGATTTTAGTGAATCCATGGGGGTCAACGATCGGATGGCGCTTGCCACAGCCACGAAGGTGATGCGTAAACGGATCAACGACGCGCACATGAAAAACGGGGTGACGTTTATTGATCCCGAACACACCTACATTGATAGTGATGTGGTGATCGGTGCGGATACCATTGTTGAACCAAACGTTCAGCTGAAGGGCCACACCGTCATTGGTGAGGACTGTGTCATCGGTGCGAACTCCGAAATTCGCAACGGCATCATTCACGATGGTGTGACCGTGACGTCATCAATGATTGAAGATAGCGAAATGGAAACAGGCTCAAACATTGGCCCAATGAGTCATTTACGTCCTGGTGCTCATATTGGTGCCGACGCCCACTTAGGTAACTTTGTGGAAGTTAAGAAGGCTGACATTGGCGCGCGGACCAAGGTGGGCCATTTGACCTATGTTGGTGACGCAACGTTAGGAACGGACATTAACGTTGGTTGTGGTGTGGTCTTCATTAATTATGACGGGGTTAAAAAGCACCACACCGTCGTTGGTAATCACAGCTTTATCGGAAGTAATTCCAACCTTGTCGCACCACTGACTGTGGCTGACCATTCGTTTATCGCGGCTGGTTCAACCATCACGAAGGATGTGGCACGTCATGAAATGGCCATCGCCCGTGAACGCCAGACCAACAAGCCAGACTACTGGACCAAATTGCCACACAAACCAGAAGATAAATAAATTGTTCTTAGTTGCGCCAACATTCGTTAATGAGTACCATTAAGCTAGGTTAAACACTGGCTTGAAGACTTAAATCATCCTTGTGGAGGGAACATGTCAACTCAATATTTTGATCCTAAATTGAAGATTTTTGCCCTAAATTCGAACCGTCCGTTGGCTGAAAAAATTGCCAAGGAAGTGGGCGTGGAACTGGGGAAGACCTCGGTTGACCGCTTTAGTGACGGGGAAATCCGGATCAACATCGAAGAAAGTGTTCGGGGGGATAACGTTTACTTGATTCAGTCGACGTCAGCCCCGGTCAACGACAACCTGATGGAATTGTTGATCATGATTGACGCGTTACGGCGTGCCAGTGCAAACACAATTAACTTGGTGGTTCCTTACTATGGGTATGCGCGTCAAGACAGAAAGGCGCGGTCACGCGAACCCATTACGGCGAAACTGGTCGCCGACATGTTTGAAAAGGCAGGGGCAACCCGGCTATTGGCGTTAGATCTCCATGCCGCCCAGATTCAGGGATTCTTCGATATTCCGGTTGACCACATGATGGCAGCCCCATTATTAGCGGACTACTTTATCACTAATCACGTGGCTGAAAACGCGGTTGTTGTTTCACCGGACCATGGTGGTGTGACGCGGGCGCGAGCCTTAGCAGAATTTCTGAAAGCACCTATTGCCATCATCGACAAGCGGCGCCCCCGGGCCAATGTTGCTGAGATCATGAACATCATTGGTGACGTTAAGGGTAAAAAATGTATCATGATCGATGACATGATCGACACGGCCGGAACCATTACATTAGGGGCGAAAGCCTTGATGGAAGCGGGCGCAGAGGAAGTGTACGCATGCTGTTCTCACGCGGTTCTATCAGGCCCTGCCGTTGATCGGTTGAAGGAATCAGCGTTTAAGCAGGTTGTGGTCACTGACTCCATTAACCTGCCAGAAGATAAGCATTTTGATAAGTTGGTGCAGGTCTCCATCGCACCACTTGTCGGGGATGCTATCAAACGAATCAATGAAAACAAAGCGGTTAGTCCTTTATTTAAGACACGTTTCCGTCGGGATGGCCGGACCAATTAAGAATCAACTGTTAATGTCGCAATTTGTTGCGGCATTTTTAGTTTAAAGAAATGGGGGTGTGAAAAATGAATCAGAAAACAAAACCCATGTGGTGGCTTGGTGGACTACTGGTCTTAATGTTGCTCGGTGGGGGTGTTGCGATTGCCTGCCACGTGACAATCGTGACGGTGTCGAACGTTTTCTTCATGAGTGGGCTCTTTTTGATTGCCATTGGGGCCGTGATGCAGCTGAGTCATGCAAACCTGTTTGCGGGCTTTCGTCGACGGAAGCGCCTTAAGGGTCAGGCAGCTGATGAGGATGACCAACCGATGAACATGAATGACATTGTGATCAAAAAGAATCAACCGCTGCGATTATCAAACTGGAATCGCTGGTTTCTAGTGACAGGCGGCGTACTTATCGTGGTGGCAATCGTCATCACACTATAATGAATAACAGGCTGGTTAGCGGGGCAGGTCCTTATTGCTCTGATTAATTGCGAGTTTAACGATATTTTTGAGAATTAACCATCAACGTTGTCAACTATACTGAGAGGGCATTGATGATTAAGTGAGTGTTTGAAAATGGGGGTAAACTGGCGATGAACGATAAACTGAGCAGTGAGTTAAACACCATCTCGGCGTTTATGAACACGTATCGACAGGTGTCAGAGGTCATTAAAGGTGCCCATCTGCCCGTGTCCTTATTGGCAATTCAGGTACTGCACATGCTAAACACAAATGGGCCCCAACCCGTTTATGTTTGTGCGGCTAATTTGGATGTCACCCGTTCTGCAGTCTCAACGGAAGTAAAGCGGCTCCTTAAGAGTGATTTTATTAAACTAAAAAATGATGTCCATGATCGCCGGATAACGATTATGTCCATTACGACGACTGGATTACTCTTTTTGCAGAGTACCAATGAATTAATTGATAATATCTATAACATTGTTGATGTCGAAGAAGTTGCTGAGCTTGCTGAGTAATCGGAAAAAATGACTGGTTAATTAAAATGGTCAACCCAAAACATGGGTTGACCATTTTTTTGTAATTGAATTTAGTGTTGCTCCATCAGGAAAGACGCGTTGTTTTAATTGATTGGGTTAGTGAGTAAATCATTTATCGGATCAATTAAGAAGGTCAATTTTACAAAATTAAGTTTGCAAACATGAGCCGATGACCAATAAAAATCCTTGTATAGTATAGGCATCGTAAAGGGAAAGGAGGCAAGTGACGCGCTCAACCCGGTTGGACGGAGGTGTGAACGTTGGTAAGAAAATTGGCGCACGGATGGCTGCACGGGTGGTTGATTGCCGGACTGATTCTAATGTGGCTGGTCATGCCAGCACAAGCAGAATCGACAAAGGCTGACATCACTTTAACGCCAGGAACATTAAGTATTGCTGGGGCACCCCAGATTCAGTTTGGAACCAAGAGTAGTACCGGAAGCAATCAGGTGTACAGTTCCGCTACTGTTAGCCCCGGGCTTCAGATTGAAGATAGCGGTAGTAGTTCAGGGGCGTGGCGGGTCATGATCACGGCAAGCCCGTTTGCAACTACGGACGGTACCTTATTAAAAGGAGTTACCCTGGCCTTTGATCAAGTTGGTGTTACTGGTAACGCAACCGCAACCAATAAAGTAACCACAAATGCAGTCAGTTTATCGGCGAACAACGAAGCCGCAACGATTATGCAAGCAAGCGAAAACTTACCGGCAAATACGTGGACGGCGGCTTATCAGCCGGCTGACGTTTCACTTACCGTCCCGGGTGGGAACGTAAACGGACAGTACACTGCCACCTTAACCTGGACGGTTATCAACGGGGAATAAATTAAGTTTTAAAATTGTTGACGCTACGAATCCTTAGGAGGAAATCACAATGCAACCAACCAAAAAATTAGCTGCATTAGCAACAACTGCTTTACTCGCATTCACTTTGGCACCAGCGGTAACGTCATTTGCGGACACTTCTAGTGATCAGCAGAGTACGACTGCTAGCATTGCCTTCAATAAAGAAGAAGAAACGAATCCGGGTGAAGAGGGAGACTTACAACTAAAGAGCGTACCAACACTGGACTTTGGGTCGGTTGATCGGAATAAGACTTCTGACCAAGCGTACACGTTAACGGGGGCGGATCCTCAAGTTGACTTAGTCGATGGTCGTGGAACGGCGGCAGGTTGGAGTTTATCTGCTAAGTTAGGCGCCATTAAGGGAACCAATGACGCAGGGACATCAGGAACGTTGACGGCCGCACAGCTGTACTTCAACAACGGTGATGTTGCAACCACTGGGGTTGGGACGGCGCCATCTGGAGTCAGCACCAGTAACATGCTGACTGCCGGTGGTGATGAAGTGGCTCTGATGACTGCTGCCACGGGTGAAGGAACCGGTGAATGGGTTCAATCATGGGGTGCAGATGATGTTTCCCTGAACGTTCGTCAAGGAACGGCGATGGCGAACGCGAGTTATTCAGGGACAATCGATTGGAAGTTGTCGAACAGTGTGACAGATTCATCAACCTTTTAATTGATCTGCTGAACGACAACCTGTGCATCGAAAGGTGCACACTTACATAAACGCATAACAACTGTTAAGGAGGCGATGGATGATGAAACAATGGGGAAAAGTGACGACCGGATTGATGGCGCTGATCATTGGCTTAATGATGATTGGCGGGAGCCAAGTTAAGGCGGAAACAAACGGTGATTCACCAGCAACCGTCGTCCTCCCGCAGCAGCCAAGTAATCAGCATTTAAAAAATGTGGGTTACTTCAACTTACGAATGAAGCCGGGCCAGACACAGACTCTGTCGATGACGGTGATCAATAACAGCAACACCGCAACCACATATAAAGTTTCACCAAATGATGCGTTAACAAACGGAAATGGTGTCATCACCTACGACAAGTACAAGCCAAAGACAGGCAGTACGGGCGGACCGACGTTCCAAGACGTGAACCAAACAAAACCGTTTAAAGTCACGGTGCCAGCAAACGGGAAAAAGGTCGTTCAAACAAAGATCAAAATGCCGAAAAAATCGTTCGACGGCATCATCCTTGGGGGGATCACCCTCCAACAGGTTGGCGACTTAAACACCAAGAAAACGACGAAACAGGGCTTAACGTTGAACAACCGTTTTACCTACCAAATGGGTGTGGTTCTAAACGAAAAGGACACCAAGGTTGACCCAATGGTGACGATGGGGACACCGGAACTCATCACTGATGATCGTCAGGCGTATGTGGAAGTCCCACTGAATAACAAAACGAAAAACGTGCTTAGTGATGTGACGGTCAAGGCGACCGTTAAGCGGGGAAGCAAGGTTCAACAAGAACTAACAACCACCCGTGAACACATGATGATGGCGCCACAGACCACGATGAAAATGAAGCTGGACGCGGCAACCAAAACACTACGGCCTGGTAATTACACGGTGAAAGTGGCAGTCACGGCTGAAAACGGGAAGTACAAAAAGACGTTTGAAGAACGGCTTCACGTGAGCACGATGGACGCAATCAAGAATGCGTACGAAAATGATTCACGGCGGACAACATGGATCATTGCGCTCAGTATCTTCTGCTTACTTCTCCTCGGTGTTATTGGTTGGCTGATCTACCACATTAAGGTTGGAAGGAGAAAATAATGCGACTGTGGAGAACGCTTTTAATGATGATGTGCAGCATGGCAGTGATGGGCATGAGTGCCCATGCCGATGACGCTGAGCTTGCCGCAACCCATGCCACGACGCCCCAAGTGACGATTAATAGCGCCTCAAAACAGTTAAGTTTGGTCAGTGTCCCAAGCTTCGCGTTTGGTAAGCAAAACAGTAGTGACGTGAGTAGTGCCGCAAAGACGTACACTGCTAAAACAGTTGTTAGTCAGCTGGAAGTCGCAGACACGCGGGGGCTTGGGAACGGATGGAGTGTTAGCGTAAAGGCCAGCAAGTTTTCTAAAACAAAGTTTACCTGGTTCCCACTACCGTCCAACAAAACGTACACCCTGGATGGCGCCGTGCTGACGTTCGGCGATCCAGATAGTGGCGTTACCGGTCAGACGATCACCCGGGCGGATTCGGGAACGACTGGGGGCGCCCCCACGGCAAGTACCGGTTCCATCACGGCCAGCGGTAAATCAGCTGATTCAGTGAAGTTATTGTCAGCAACCAACGGCAACGGGATCGGGGTGTGGGATGACCACTTTAACAATAATTTGATTACGTTGACCGTGCCAAAGGGCGCTGTGAAAAAGGATCTGTCTTACACCAGCACGTTGACGTGGACCATAACGGCAGCAGAGTAAAGGCGAGGTGACAACAACATGAAGTTAAATCGAGCAAAGTGGCTTTGTGCAAGTTGCGTGGCGTTGCTGAGCCTAGGATTAGCCTCAACGGCACTGGCAGTGCCGTACAGCAGTAACACGACCGGGACGCGAACATTGACTTCAGTGGTGCCCATACGGCCGCTAACGAGGTGTATGACCCCAATTATCCAAATCAGCAAAAGGCGGATGACCATACGGGTGACGGCGTTGTCACCGGTGCGATTGGGGACCTTGTGATCGACTACTTACCAAACTTTAGTTTCAAAACGGACGCTGTCTCAGCCGGAACAAAAACGTACGCGCTGAACAATAAAAAGCCGTTCATCCAGTTAACGTACGACGCGGCTTCTTATGATGGTTGGCAATTACAGGTTGGTGTCTCACCGTTAACATCGACGGACGGGAAGGACCAACTGACGGGCGCGCAAATTGAGGTAGGTGGCAGTAATGTGATCAACCAGACCGGTGATAACTCAACGCCCGCCCCAACAGCGCTAAACGTGACCATTCCGACGAATAATCAGAGTGCCACCATTTTTACAGCCCCGGCGGGTACCGGGATGTCGACCTGGCAGGATTACTTTTCCGCCAGTGACACAAAATTACGAATTTATGGCGGTACGGCGAAAGCAAACGTGCATTACACCGGGACGGTTCAGTGGTATCTCATTAATGGTGAAGGAGGGTAACTTATGAAGAAGAAATGGGTGGGTGTCTTAACGTTATTGTTAAGCATTTTCTTGGTTGGGACCCTTCAAGCACATGCGGATGACAATCAGGTTGGTTTCAGCGTGTCACCAGTGTTACCAAGCAACCAATACGATAATCAGGCGAGCTTCTTTAAATTACAGGTTAAACCAAACGAGAAGCAGTCACTATCGTTAGTGATCGCAAATAACACGGATCAGGAAGCCCAGTACACGGTGACGCCAACGTCCGCCACGACAAATGAGAACGGGGCGATCGATTACTCGGCAACGAGCAAAAAACAAACTGCGGACCAAACGACCCCCATGCACACGTTACTATCGGCAAAGCAGACTGTGACGGTGCCAGCACGGGATAGCAAACGGGTCACGTTTACCTTGTCCACACCGAAAAAACAGTTTGCTGGGGTTATCCTTGGCGGCTTTTTAGTGGAACAGGTGGATCAAAAGAATGCGGATCAAAACAAACAGGACGGCCAATTGAGCCTAACCAATAAGTATGCCTATGTGATTGGTGTCGAAATTCGGGAATCAGCTAAAGCGGTCAAACACGACGTTTCGTTAGGTGCGGTTAAGGCTAGTACCGTGAACGCCCACACAGTCATCCAGACGAACATCGAAAACAAGCAACCAGAAGTGTTAAAGAATCTGACTGTGACCACGACCGTGACGAAGCAAAATGGGAAGGACAAGGTGTCTGCTAAGAAGGAAGCGTTGGCATTAGCACCACAGTCGACAATGAAGCTCGGGACGCAGTACAACGATAAAAAGTTAGCCGCCGGGAAGTATCAGGCAACCGTGACGGTTAAACAGGGCAACCAAACGCTGCTGAACGAAAAGCGTGATTTTACCGTTTCAAAGGACGAAGTTAACCGCGCTAAAAATCAGGCAGTTGCGAGTGAAAGTGTCTCAATGCCGTGGTATAGCTGGTTGATCATTGGATTGCTCGCGGTGGTGATCATCGCGCTTGGAATCATCATTTGGCAGTTGTTTAAGAATAAACGAAAGTGAGGAAGGTCATGCAAAATCACCGGCACCGAAGTCTGTCCATCATCTTGACCCTGCTGATTCTGTTGGCAACGTTCAACTGGCCAGCGCGGGTGATTGTGCATGCGACGGACGCAACGCCAACAGAAACAACAACCGAACCAGCGGCACCAACGGCTGACTTTACCTTAGCGGCAAAAAATGCGGATGGACAAGCCGTTACGTCAACAGATGAACTTGCTGGCGAGAGCACGGTAACGTTAACGGGAACGCTCAAGGTGACAACGGAAAAGGATGCAGACGCCGTTACCATTGTGTTGCCAAGCATTACGGGTGGTCAGTACAAAACGGTCAAGGTGTTGCAAAATAATCATGAAGTTGTTGCAAAGTCGTTTGATGGGAATAACGAGAAAGAGATCAAGCTCAATTCTGATAAGTTAGCGGCGGGGGCCACCACCGTCGAAGTTCAGGCAACGTTACAGCTTCCAAAAAGTGTGGAAAAACAACAAAAGCTTGCTATTGAATGGCAAGCTAAGGGGTTTGATCAAGAGTTCAATACGAATCAACTGACATTAACGGTTGCGCCGGCAGACGAGAAAGAGACAACCGAAACGTCATCATCTAATAGTGATGACCAAGAAAAGACACCAACGTCAGATGAGAAGAAAACCACGGACGATAACGACACAACAACCAAACGTGATTTAGAACGGGCAGATAGTGACTTTACCGTCACCAAGATGAATCAGCAAGATGTGAATTATGCAGCAACGGCCTCCCATCCGGCAATTGTTCAAACGGTGAAATACCTTCAGACTACCAACACGTTGTCCGGGACGGTGACGACGAATCTAAAAACAATTACTGCAACGGTAAACGGCACCCCAGTTGCAATCCAGGCGGATGCGGGCAAGTGGTCGTTAACACTGACGCCAGACCAACTGAGTACGACGGACTATAACAGTGTTTTGCTCCGAACAGTGGATAACAGTGGAAATCAGCGCCAGATTGCCTTGAGTGGGCCAGTGGGGATGATCACCCTGGTTGATAAGTCTGAAAACATGCGCTTTAACAGCATTTCACTGGGAAGCTCATCCAAATTGGCTGGGCGGATGCAGTCCACACCGATTCTAGGATCGAACAATACGTGGAATTTATCGGTCGTTAGTAATAACGCCCAGGGTCTAAACTGGCAACTTGCGGTAGCGTCCACTCCGTTTGTCGATTCATCAACAGGTCGGACGTTAGACGCCACACCAGTTTATCTACAAACGGATACGTTCGCGACGTTAACAACAACCCCACAAGTGGTGGAAACGCACACGGTCGTTTCCGATAAAGAAACCTACGTGTTGACTAATTCATCGGAAAAAGGGAACTGGGATAAAAACTATCGCGGCGTTGACCTCCTGATCTATCCAGATAACTATTCTGGAACGTATACAGGAACGGTCACATATAACTTGATTGTTGGCGCATAAGGCGTTAATTAGGCGTATTTGGCAGCATAGAGGGCAGTAATCTGATGGGCAAGATTGGTGTAATCCTTTTGGGTCCCATAATTTGAAATGTAGTAGTGGGGACATTGGTGATGAAACGTTGGCACCGAGTGATCAATAAGCATGAGATCGAATTGTTGGTGCCGTGAGTTGGGCAAAAAGACGACGTCGATCCCTGACGAAATTGCGTGGCGGATTTGCTGCGCAATGTTGCCATCAAGCGACATTGGGAACGTAAAGTCGATCCCGACCGTAATGTAATGATCTGGATGATGAATGAGATCCGCTGATAACCGGGTGTAACTGGCACGGATGTAGGTCGCTTCACGACTATACGGAACGCCCAGAAGCTTTGTTGCTTGACGAATAACGGGTTCTGTTAGAAACGCTTGATCAAGCAGATTTTTGTGGGCCTCGAAATAGTAGTGGAGGTAGAGCTTGTCCATGATGAAAATGTAACCCGGCAAAACGCGGGCCTGAAAGTGGGTCTTCGTAATGTTTTGGTGAAGCCAGTGATCCTGATTGTCTGAGGTCAGGTGGGACAGGGTCATTTCACTGAGCATGAAGGTGTTCGTCTTCTTGATTCGTGGTTCAAGTGCTTCGATAATGGTGACCATGCGGGTCAGGAGGTCATCATTACTGGTAAAAAGGTCGTCAGTGAAACAGTGACATAGTAACGCGTTGACTTCAAAGGGGAGCGCGTCTTCCCGTTGGTAAAAAAGGGACCGCTTTAAGAGAATGGTGAGGTCGTCAAATTCAGCGAGGGCGCTAAAGTCAGGCGTTGTTTTATCTGGCGACTGGTTTGCCTTCGTGCGTGTTAACGAGAGCTGGAGCCAAACAATTAGTTGCTGTTCCTGAATGGGCGTTAGGGTAACGTGGAAAAGCCGCTGAAACGCCACGATAAAATCGTTAATGTTGGCTGAAGGTACAGGGAGCGCGCGTCGATTTTCGGGAATTAAATGGGTCATGAATTCAAAGGCAAAGTGACGAATTTGAAGTTCTGAACCCTCGAGGCGCCCCTGCTGAAAGGATAAATTGAATTCGGCCAGTAAGTCATTAAGATCCGCCAGCCGGCGTTTGATACTGGCATCGCTCACCAATAGCTCAGTGCCTAATTGGGTGATGGTCAGTGTCGGTGCGTGGTACAGGTGCATGATGATTTGAAAGAGGTCGGAACGGTGGATAAGCGGGTATAAAAAATCCGCAATGGTACACTGGCCGTTAAGGTTCAACTCAACGGAGCGCGGATTAACCTTGAAATAGAGTGCTTCATGATGGTCATCAGCATCAATGAACTGCTGTGTTTCATTTAATAACGCCGCTAATGATGACGCATTGATCTTTAAGTGGTCCGCTAAATCGGCCTTTCGGACGGGACCATTTTGCGCGTTGACGCGGTTGATGAGTTTAAAAATCAAAGTGTCATGCGGGGTCAATAATTGTTCTCTAAACATGGGTTAATATCCTTATCAGGGTCGAAGGGGATGAACTGGCCGCCTTATTGTCAATGGGATTGACAGTTCGAGTAATAACCGTATCTTAGTTCATCCATGCCCACTTTGACAAATGTTAGGGCTAGGTACTGGCATACTATTGGATGGGACAGGAAATGGTTTTTAATTAGATAGTTTAATGTTTTATGTGTCAAGAAGAAGAACTAATTTAAGAAAGTTAATTTTATTATTGCTTCTGGTTAATTGTGGCAATGGTTGATCCATTAACGTTTGTCTTCAATTAAAGGAGTAGCAACGGATCGGGTGGCAAAATTAACGGTTGCTTGATTATGGAAAAGCCGTTACAATGACACCATTGTTATAGTCATGCCAAAGACTGTTGACATGACATCAATTAGTGTTGAAGGTCACCGGTAAGCGTGGATTATCCCCTACGCTTTGTTGAGGGTTGTATCGCCGTGTAAACACACGGGCGAGCTTTTCCCTAATGAATTTCACTTACTTGTTCAAAGCCAATGACATTTAGGTGACCACCTCATGCTAACGATTGACCGTGGGCCGTGGCTGACGGTTTTTTGTTAGGATAACAAGCCAATTAAAATAACGGACGGATCGTCGAGAAGTCACTCTCGATAATCCGTCCGTTATTTTTGGTCTTGAAAATTAAGCTTCTTTGACGATTGTCATGGTATTACGTTCACGAGCCTTTTCTAAAATTTGAAGCAACTCGCCTTGATAATCTTCAAAGTCATCAAAGAGATCAATGGCTGAGGGCTTAAATTTTTTGACGGCAAAGACCCAGTTAACTAGGTCAGCCTCATCTTCTGTGAGTTCAATGGTCCATTTTTCCATCAATGGGTTCCTCCGGTAAGCCAACGTCACGTTGGGATAAAACCTGTGGTTAGTTGCCATGTGTGCATGGTTAAGATTAGCAGATTATGTAGGGCTCAAATAAATTGTGCACTTGTTAATCGTTTACATCATTATAATACCACCAATGAAAGCGACAATCACTTGATAACCGAATGAATTGAATGATTTAATTTAAAAACTACTGATTGGTTTGGCTAATTACGACAGGTTGTTTACAACTAGAATGCCCGTCATGTCAGCATTTTAATGGATAAACAAGAGTGATGAATCTGATTGGTCTATGGGATAAAAAGTTTTTCGCTAAAAACGTGATTTAGTGGATAATCCATTAAAAAGTTAACGAATGGGACCGTGCTTTATTTTTTATAAAATATTTTATACAAAAAAACAGTATCTTTCGTAAAGGTGAGAAAGCACGCAACACCCAATGGCGTATGGTTTGGGTAATTTATTGGATGATAAATGTTTTTGAAAAATGAACGGAGGGGCGGATTATGAAAACGGTTAGCCACGAGCAACCTGTGTATAAGACGGATTTTCCGGTGGGGATTCTTTTACACAAGGGTCAGTTACACCGGGTTGTTGATCCGCATTGGCGCAATTCAGTGGAGATGACCTATGTGCTTAAAGGCACGCCCGGCATTGCCCGCATTGGTGAGCAAACATACCAATTAGCGACAGAAATGATGATTCTCATTAATTCCAATGTGATTCATAGCTTTGATACGTACATTACACCGAATGATGAAATACTGACGCTGCTATTTCCGTTAGAGTGGTTGGTGAGCGAACGGGTTCCCCGAAATGAGATTCGGTTCATGGATCAGCCGGTAAGTTTGGTCGGCAGTGACTACGCCCGAATTCGGCAGTGTTTACAAAACATTGCGAGTCAGGAGCGGCAGGGTGAAACGACAACGGTTGCGTCGATCAAGATGTTGCAAAACTTGCATGACATTGCCAGTCAGATTTTACGTCGCTTTTTGATCCTGACAAAACGCGAGGATGATGTCACGGTTCTTCCAGAGGATATCCAACAGATCCAGGCGGAGTTACGCCAACGCTATGCTGAACGGATCGATCTTCAGGCGTTTAGTACTGCCCATAATTTGTCGCCACAATATTTTTCAAAATACTTTCGTTCGTTTGCCGGCGTTTCACCCAGGGAGTACCTCATTTCGGTGCGGTTAGAGCAGGCGGAGAAATTATTGCGAACGACGACGTTAACGGTTAACGAAGTGGCGGAGCAAACGGGGTTTGGATCGGCCAAGAATTTCTTCACCCTGTTTAAAAAGCACTATGAGCAAACGCCATCGCAGTACCGCCGGGCTCGAAATGAACTCCGGTGACTGGTAATGGTGACATTGCGATAAAACGACTGCTTCTTCAACTTGTTGGGGAAAGCAGTCTTTTTTATGAAGCGATTTTTTGAAGAACTTAACGGTCGGGAACGATTCACTGGTTGCAAATCTTCAATTATTTAAGTTAAAAAACCGGATTAATTCAGTAAGTGAATGGATTTTAACCTAGACCAATTATCGTTATACTCGTATCGAAAGCGTTTTCATAAACGATTAAGGAGATGAAATCATGAAGGCAACGGGAAAGTGGCGCCAACGGATTTTCTATGGTGCTACGGATATGGCGGGAAACTTTATCTGGCAAATTGTTGGACTGTACTTGCTGTATTACTACACGTCGGTTTTAGGTCTGACCGCAGCATTTGTTGGGACCTTGTTCATGGTTGTTCGGTTTATCGATGCGTTTGATGGGATGTTTTTCGGGTTTCTAATTGACCATACCAATACAAAACATGGGCAGGCCCGACCGTACTTTATCTGGTTCGGGATTCCGCTTGGGGTGTTATCAGCAGCGCTGTTTATCAACCCAACGTTTGCCGGCAATAAGGTCTTCGAAATGGTGTGGGTGAGTGTGATCTACACGTTGTTTAGCCTGACCTACTCAGGGGCAAACACACCAATTACGGCCATCCTGCCTAATTTATCAAAGGATCCGGGCGAGCGGGCTAATCTAGCCAGTGCCCGGTTAGTGATGACAAACATCGGGGCCACACTGATGGGCGCCGCAACACTGCCGATGGTCAAGTGGCTCGGTGGATCGAATACTAGCCGCACCGGTTGGCAGCTGTGGGGCATCATCGTTGGAATCGGGATTGCGGTTTTGTTCACATTGGCGTTCTTAAATCTGCATGAACAAGTGCCTAAAGCGGCGACTACGGAACCAGGAAAGCAAAAGTTATCAATCGGTCAATCACTGAAGGGAGCGGCGGCAAACCGGCCGTGGGTCATTCTCAGTGTGAGCTGCATTCTGGTTCAAACGTTTTGGGTCGTTCGGATGACGACGGAAATTTATTACCTTCAGTTTATTTATAACCGGGTGGATCTAACAAGTTTGTTTGTTAGTTTAAACATCATTGCAGTCATCGGGAACGTGCTGGTACCAATCTTGAGCAGACGATTCCAGAACCGCCACATCATGGCGGGGGCTTTGGTGCTGATGATCGTTGGTGAAGGCGTCTTGCCTCTTGGGGTGAAGACCCAAAGTCTAGTGATCCTGTTTGGTGGGAACATTCTGTCCATGATTGCCATGAGCATCATCTTCACCATTATCTTCGTGATGGTGTCCGACACCGTAGAGTATTCGCGGTTGCGGTTGGGAATCAATGAGCCAGGGTTCCTGTCATCAGTACCGATGGTGGGTGCAAAGCTTGGTATGGGACTAGGTGGTGGAATTGCCGGATGGGTTCTGTCATTTGGTGGATTTGCCTCCAAGGCGAAGATTCAGTCGGCGGGTGCCATGCATGCGATTAATCTCGACTTTGTCTGGCTACCAATTATTTTGGCGTTTGTCATCATCATCTTGTTGCAGTTCTACCATTTAAATGAAAAGAAGTTGCCTAACGCTGAATCTGTTGGGGAAGAAGTCACTTCAGTAACAACAGCAGTAACCGGTGAAGAGATGGAGGGGTAATCCATGCAAATCAAGCAGGTTTCACTCATGAAAACGGGGGCCACAATCAAAATCTATGTCCCGGATCAAGTGGCGGATTTTAACATGACCCGCCGCCGTCCCGTCGTCATCATTATTCCTGGCGGTGGTTTTGAATATCAGTCTGACCGTGAAAAAGAGATGGTTGCGTTGAATTACTTAGCGAAGGGGTTTGTCGCCGTAACGCTGGGATATCGGCTGCTAGAGGACGGGCCCATTTACCCAACGGTGTTGACTCAGGTGGGTAACGCTGTGTTGTATTTGAAACGGCATGCTGGCTCACTGAGAATTTCTGCGAACCACATCTTGTTGGCTGGGTTTTCAGCTGGTGGTCACGTTGCGGCGATGTATGCTGACCGGTGGTGGGCGGAGGAAACGATCGCCCCACTGGAATTGGCGGCCAATGAGGACGTGAAGGTGAGTGCCATTGCGCTAGGGTATCCGGTGATCGGACTACGTTTAGGCTGGCCAACCGACGCAGGTGTCGCAACAAAAATCCGGGGGGATTTAGAAAACGTCGAAGCTGATGAACTGGTTAATCAAAAGAACCCACCCACGTTTATCTGGGCAACCCAAACGGATGAATTGGTGCCGGTCGTGAACACCATTAAATATGTAGAAGCGCTTAATCAGGCGGGGATTCCGGTTGAAAGCGTGATTTACAATCAGGGGCCACATGGTCTCTCACTGGCAACAGCACAGTCCGCCTTTCCCAAGAACTTTGATCGTGGCTGGCCAACGTTTGGTCATGATTACGTGGTGCCACAAGTGGCCACCTGGTTTGAAAGCGAGCTCCAGTGGCTCACTGAATTATGGCATCTGGATGACTTTTGGCTGGGACAGTAACGAATGGAGGGGCACGAGTTGAGGACAGAAGCGGACATGATTTTAACATTGGCGGAGGTTACCCAACGGGAGCCAAACTACCTAGCGAGTATTTTTACCCTTGCGAACGGCCGGGTGGGGGTGCAGGCCCAAAGCCCGGTGGGGGAACCGATAAATCAGGGGACATTAGTGAACGGCTTTTACGAAATAAGCCCAATTGTGTATGGTGAAACGGCTGTTGGGTACCCAAAAGATCATCAAACCATCGTGAATTTACCGAACCTGCGGCAACTCAGCTTAAAGACCAGTGAAAACCATCCGTTCACAACGGCACATTTGACGAACGCAAAGCTTAATCTCCAAACTGGGGAGCTGATGGAGTGGTATGACGCTGTGACAGCGTTTGATGAAATGATTAAGCTCAAACTTGTGACGGTAATGGATCATGAGGCGGAAACGACGTATGCGATGAAGCTCGTGTTGTCGGCCGGCACCTACCATGGGGATGTGGTGGTGGATAAACGGTTGGATTATCTGACCACAGAAAAACAGGTGGCGTCGACGGATCCGCGCCAATCACGACACTTATCAACGTTAACGACCCAAAAGCGGTGGTTGGCGGCTGATAGGGAACAGTTGGCCGTGGTGGCCACGCTAAGTGAGCGCTCCGTTTTGCTACAACAATCTGTGCATGATGGCGCGCACCTTCATGGGCAGCGGGTCAACGTAGCGAAACCGGCAACGCTCGTGTACACCACACAAATTTCAGAAGTGGGCGGTAGCCAACCACCGAAAATAACGCGCCAACCTGGGAGCTACGATGAGGTGGCTGCCGCCGCGAAACGCTATTGGGAACAGGTGTGGACGACAGCGACCGTAACGGTAGGCGGCGCACCAGCACTGAACCGGATCATCCACTATGATCTGTTTCAGCTGAATCAAGCGGCACCACGGGGAGGCCAGACAAGTATTCCAGCTAAGGGCCTGACGGGGAGCGGCTATGAGGGCCACTACTTCTGGGACACGGAAATGTACATGTTGCCGTACTTCATTCACACGCAGTCAGCGGTCGCTAAAGACTTGTTGATGTACCGTTACAGGTTGTTGAAAACAGCCCGGCACCGGGCACGGGAACTTGGGGTAACGGCGGGCGCTTTGTTTTCGTGGCGAACCATTGGTGGCGAGGAAACATCAGCCTTTTTCCCGGCCGGAACGGCGCAGTATCACATCAACGCAGCCATTGCGCTGTCAGTGTGGCGCTACTATGAAGGAACAAATGACCTGGGATTTTTGGAAACGGCGGGTTTTGAAATGGTGTTGGAAACGGCCCGGTTTTGGCGTGAATTTGGTTCGTGGGCAACGACCCATGGACACCGCCAGTTTGAATTGTGGACGGTGACCGGTCCGGATGAATACACAGCCATGGTCAATAATAACTACTATACAAACCGGTGTGCGAAAGAGAATTTGCGCCTGGTTCACCAGATTGCGCGGCTCATAACGGAGCGTGGTCACCATAATCTGGCGGACTACGGCACGGACTGGGAGGAAGTGAACGAACTCCTGGCAATTGCGAACGCGATGTACTTACCGTACGACCAGCAGCGAAAAATTAACGCCCAGGATGACGACTTCTTGGATAAACCACGCTGGCCGGTGAAAACGATGGCGACCAATCAACGGCCCCTCCTTCGGTATTACCACCCCTTAGTGATCTATCGCTATCAGGTTGCTAAGCAAGCGGATACGCTGATGGCCGAATACCTGTTTGAAGGTGATGTTTCGCTGGCACAAGTGCAACGTGAGTTTACCTATTATGAAGGGGTGACAACCCATGATTCATCGTTGTCACGCTCAATTTTTGGCATCATTGCAGCCCGGTTGGGTGACCGAAAGGAGGTGATGACGTACCTGAAACATACGGCGCAACTGGATTTGGCGAATCTGCAACATAACACGGCGGATGGCTTGCATGAAGCTAATTTTGGCGGTACGTGGTTAACGTTAACGAACGGATTGGCCGGATTAACCGTCACAGATGGGGTGGTTACCGTTCAAAACCGCCTCCCAACGGAATTAACGGACCTGACGTTCCGACTTCAAGTGGGCGCGTCACTGCTAGAAATTCAGCTAACGCATGAAGCGACAACGGCGGTTTTGTTAGCGGGGCCCTCGTGTTGGGTGAACTTGGACGGAACAAAACGGTTGATGAGTGAACCGGTAGTCGTTGAACAAAGTGCATAACGGAAAGAGATACAGGTCAAATACGACGGAAGTCTAGGAGAGGATGATTAAAAATGATGAAAAATGTGACAGAATCAGCTGAAATGGTGAACCGGTTATACCAATACCGTGACGTTTACCTAACGACCATTAAACAGCTGCATCGTTTCGATGTTGGCTTTGCTGAAATTGCTGCTCTAGAAGGACTGCGCGAGGAATGTGGCACATCGGAAATTGGTGAACATTATCAACTAAGTAAGAGCATGTTATCAGCAACGCTGACAAATCTCTTACTAGCGGGCTTGATTGCCCCCGTCCAGGTGATTCATGGTGATCGGCGACTGAAGCACTATCAAGTTACGACTGCCGGTGAAAAGATGTTGGACCAGTGTCTTGGCGTGGTTAATAAAACGATGGTCATGGCCGAGGAACAACTGAATGCGTTAGCTACCGAGGAAGATCAGCATCATTAAAAGCGATGATTTAAAATTAAAAAAGCAATCGTGCTCATTATGAAATGAGTCCGATTGCTTTTTTGGTGTTACTTAACGACGGTGACTGTTTTGCTTGATTGCCGAATGACGTAATCCGTCACGGAACCAAGAAGGTTTCCCGTCAGGCTATGGGTTCCAAGGGCCCCCATAACGACTTGTTGAACGTCCGCTTCTGACGCAGATTGAACCAACTGTTGCTTGGTGTTGCCTTGAAGGACCTGAATATCAACGTCCGTTTCGGCAAGGCCCTGTTCAGTCACTAACTGGGTCAGGTACCGCTTTGTGTTGTCGATTAGTGAGTGGTTACTTTCGTTGATCTCACCATTCATGGTTACATTACGTGTAATAATGTCGTTTGCTGTGACACTGATGTTGTACGGATTAGAAGTGGAATGAACCACGCTAATGAGGCGAATGCGTAGCTGATCAAGCTTAGCAAGTTTGATCGCGTAGGCTAAAACATCCGTTGCGGTTTGTGAGGTGTCGACAGCAACAAGTAAGTAATTTTCCATGGTAGTATCCTTCTTTGAATTAAATTATGGGATTTGTAAAGCCATAACGCAATGGGTTAGAATGATCGAACGATTTGGGCGATCCCAAAAAACATCAGGTAAAAGGCCAGCAAGAATGTTGCGGTTGATAACGCAAAGGCTGGGCTGAATAAAAGGGCAAACCCAATGATGACACCAAGGATGGCCAATGAAACGCTGAGCCAGTAGTAACTCTTGTCGTTACCACGCATAAAGCGGGTTGCCCAAAGTTCGAAGAGTGAATCTAAAATGAACCAAATGGCTAGTGTGAGCCACATATAAATTGCACCAAAACTAGGAACAAATAAGATCAAAAGACCAAAAATAAGGTCAAAAATCCCACCCCAGAGCCAACCGGTGGGGTTAAAGTTGAAGGTCCGTCGCAACGTTTGCCGTTCAACTAACTTGAAGATCCCTTCAAGCAGCGCGAGGATTCCAATCAGGACGATGAAAGCCCGTAACGTTCCGAGTGGGTTACGCAAAACAACGAGTGAAGCAATGACGGCAAGAATCCCAACAATTAGTGAAAAGGGGTCAAATCGTTTTCGTTCATACATAGACAATGATCCTTTCGAGTAATAAATTAACGCCGTTAGCCATTGTTGTCAGGACAATGGTAGCGTTGTACTTAATGTTCACTTTCATTATATGACTTATTTTGACGGGCGCCTATCAATAACCCAGTGAGACGCGCGTTTATGAAAATTCACTTTGGAGCGTTTTAATAATTTTCAGCTGGCATAGCCAAATGAGGTCAAAACGAAAAGGCGATAATGATTATCCTATTTAATGGTAGAAATAAATCAAAAAATTGACGCTTGCTATGCTCAAAAGTGGCCTATACCGGTGGTTTGCCATGATTTATTGATTAACAGTGGCCGTTGCACTCGTTAGCTGGATAAACGCGTTTTTTCTAAGAACGATTTAATCTTAACGGTTTAAAGCAAAATAGATGCGCGCTGAGTAAAAATTAATGTATTAATTTTAACTTAATGCTAGAATTCTGCCTTTGGCAACTTAAACACTGATCCATCAAGGGTTGCGGCGGAACGATTTGAAGCACGCTAATTAATTCTGTGATTTAACAAACGATTAACCCACTAAATCAAATAAAAAATTTCAGTAACTAAACTATTTAGAGAAACCCTGTAAGCAAAAGGGTTTAGAGAAATTAAATTGTACACATCTGTTGTTTTTCCAAAAAAACCTTGCTATTATTTAGTCATCAAAAACAGCAAGTAAGAAAGCTTGACATCTTGCTGGCAGATATAAAGACAAGAAAGCATAGGGGATATTCAAAATGAAAAACGTAATTGGTAAGGTACTTATGACTTCAGCCGTTTTGGCTTCCATGGTTGTTCCAGCAATCTCAGCATCAGCTGACGACACTGCTAACTTAACGGGGAGCACGAATGCATCGGCCACGTTCACACCCGGAACGACAACCGTTAACCCTGTTGACCCAACGGATCCGACTAAGCCAGGAACTGACAAAAACAACGGTGCTAAGCCTGGTAGTGGTTTATCATTGATTTATGTAACGAACGGTTTGGACTTTGGTTCACACCAAGTTGATGTGGTTAACAAGAATGATTACGACGCAAGCACTTCAAAGACGTTGTGGAATGGTAAGGCTGTCGTTCAAGTTGCTGATTCTCGTGGGACGAACGCTGGTTGGAACCTCTCTGTTGCAGCTGACCAATTTGCAACGACGAGCGGTGACAAGTTGACTGGGGCAACGTTGACGTTACCTGGTGCTGCTAGTCAAATCACGACCAATACTGGGATTAGTAACGGGGTCACTTCTTCAGCCTTGTCAGGCTACGCATTAGATAACTCCATCCGCAACTGTTATGAATGCCACTGATGGTAATGGGTCAGGGATCACGATCGACCAAATGGACCCATCTGCCATTAAGTTGACTGTTCCAGCCAACGTTGCTAAGGCTGAAGCTTACTCAACAACGATGAACTGGACTTTGTCTGCTACAGCGGTCAAGTAGAGTTCGATCCAAATAATCGCATAGTTCGCGTGATATAATAATCACAAATAGAAGGCCGAGTTCACGCTCGGCTTTTTCTATACTGAACAGATTAACTTTGGGACGATTTGGAGGAATGGATTCATGTCGAAACGGACAGTAGGGTCTTGGTTAACGGTCATCATTGCGATTACGGTGATTTTCTTTGGCGGTGTTACTAGCGGGCACGCGGCAGATAAAACAAACAATGTTGGGTATAGTGTCAAAGCTGAGTTGCCGGATAATCAGATCCATAAAGATAATACATTTTATGATCTCAAGATGACGCCGGGACAAGAAGAAACACTGAAGGCCACAATCTATAACTTAACGAATAAGGACATCACGGTATCAACGGCCATTCATACGGCGTATACCAATAGCAATGGGGTCATTGAATACGTTAAGACAACGAAGACGTATGATTCAACGCTAAAATACAAAATGAGCGACCTGACGAAATTACGGGGACCTGCAACTGTCACAGTTCCTGCTAATGGCCATAAGGAAGTCACGGCGCAAGTGACCATGCCCAAAGATGATAAGTTTAAGGGTGTTATTCTCGGTGGTTGGTACTTTAAACGAACCGATCAAACGGCAACTGGGAACGTTAAAGGTAGCATGAACATCCAGAATGAATACTCATATGTCATTGGGATGAAGTACACCGTAGATAAAGAGGTGGACCCCACGATGGCCATGGGTTCGGTCTCTGCAGGGATGACAAACGCCCATAAGGGGGTCTTCCCGACCATCCGGAATACCAGTGCCAGAATCATCCCGAACATGACGGTTAAATCAAAAATCATTAACAAGCAAACGGGAAAGACAGTGAAGACGCTGACCAAAAAGAATGTGCAAATGGCGCCTAACTCTGGTTACCGGATTCAAATGTTATATAACCAAGATACATTGCAGCCAGGTAAGTATAAGGTTGACATTACGGCTAAAAATGCCGACCACGCTTGGCACTTTACAAAGGACTTTACAATTAGCCAACAAGAAGCCAAGACTTACAACAAGAAGGATGTTAACAACAAAGGAATCAGCATTTGGTGGTTCATTATCGGTGGTGCATTAGGGATGCTGATCTTAGTGCTCCTCGGAATTTGGATTTTCTTCTTGATTCGCAACCGCGGCAAAAAGTCACGGAAACATTAGCCGTTAGCTAAGTCTTTGGCAACTTAAGGTGAGTGGACTTAAGTGGTGATTAAGATGAAAGCAAACAAAGTGGTACTATTAATAAGTACAAGTCTGGTGCTTGCACTTCTAGGGGCACAGCTACAATCGGTTCATGCAGATAATGATGGACAAACAACGGCACGCGTTTCGTTTTACGAAACACCCGAGTCAGTTAAAGCAGCGATGGGGGATGGCAACGTTGAAATCCCTAGTGGAACGGTGGCCACCGTCCAAACAAGCACAACACCAGCAGGACATTCGTTTTTTAGCGGTCGCGCTGTGAATGGTGAACTTCCCGAAACGGGTCAAAAGGCAACCGTTCACGCGTGGATCATGATCGAGCTGATAATTATGGGCCTGTTGGCCTTTGCGGTATGGCAGAACCACCATCCTGATGATGACGAAATTGACGAGCTGTAACAGACCTTGAATGCTTAAAATAAATAGCGAGCGACAGACCGGCGTTTAAACCGGTTTGCCGCTCGTTGTTGTTAAAACAACATTTTAATCGTTAAATGTTTTGATGAATCGAAGACTGAACGAGTCAATCGTTGGATTAAATATGATCATCGCCATTACTTCTAAAGCGTGCCTAATGTTGTTATGGTAAAAAAAGTGTGATGAGCGAGGAACAGTTGATTTAGACGGAAAGGAGCGTAAAATGAACCCTTTTTTTAAGAAAACCGACAATTATGCAAAAATCTTATTATTGATCTGTGGTGGACTTTTGCTAATGTTACCGCAAATGATAACAACGGCAAGCGCGGATGATGCCCGTGATACGCAGTATAGTCCGATTACATCTGGACTAACAACGAACGTTAATAAGCAGATTTTTTCAAGCTCACAAACATCATCCACGAATCCGGTGGGGACGGTGACGTGGCCGACAATTACGGGAGTTACGGCGAACTATGTTGTCAATGGCCAAATTACGATGCGGACGAGCGAGGTCAACATGACAACGACAGGAACATTTTCTGCCGGGACTTACAAAAGTGGAATTTTTAGTACATCGCCGTATACCATTAGTTCTGCGAGACCGGCCTTGTTTATTCCGAGCTTGACGACTAGTGGCCAAGGTAACCAGATGAACAGCGGAAATGTTTCTTCGGTTAACTTCAATACCACAACGAGCGTTGCGTTATGGATGCAGATTCTAGGCACCGGTCCCTACTACCTTGGTGTGACGACGAACATCACGTATCCAAGTAACCGGAGTGCAGATTACTTTGCGTTTGGCCAAATCAACAAGGCAATCTTGTACCCATTAGCACCATCGGTGACAACAACAGTTGGCTCAGGGGTCAAGGATACAGATACGACGATCACCGGGAAGGGCACCTTCGAAGGGGACGTCATTACAAGTGACGCCAGCGGGGCCACGGCCACGGTCAACAGTGATTTAACTTACAGTCTGAATGTTGGTAGCTTAAAGGGTAAATCTGATGTAACTGTTACTGAAACAGGGACGAAGGGTATGGATACGCCAGGGACTAAAAAGGTTTCTGTTACGCATGTCCCAGATCTTTCCGTCAATACCACGACCAATGCGTTAACGTTAAGTCCGGATGATTACACGAGTGTTAGTGCAATGTCCGACACCGACGCGGTGGCCTGGCTTGTTAAACAGGCTGGCATTACAGCAGTTGATAAAAATAATGATAATAGCAGTGAAGGGATTACCTTTGCATCCAGTCAAACGGGGATTGGGGCCAAGATTGCGGCCCTAGGGATCGGCGACAGCATGACGATCCCAATTCACGCGGTGTTGGGTTCAACAAATTCGGCTGACGTGGCAATTGCCGTGACACGTTCGGCAGGGATGATAACCTTTGAGACGGTCTCAGAAGCGGTTGACTTTGGAACGACAGAAGTCCCGAATAAACCGACGACACTGCCACTGGCGACCCCGCTAGCGTTAGATGTTTCTGACACACGTGCTACTGGTAGCCGTTGGGGATTAATGGCGAGTGCGTCATCACTATCTAATGAGGATGGTAAGGAATTGCCAGGAGGGATCGTGTTTAATGACGGGAGTTCATCAACACCCTTGACGGATGAAACAACAACGATTGCAACAGGAACAAAGGCAGCAGGTCAGAATACATTTAATATCGCAAGCAGTTGGTCTGGTTCGAAAGGGATTTTCTTACAGGTTAGCCCAGGTGTTTACGCGGGTTCCGAGTATTTTGGTACAATTCGTTGGATATTAAATGAGTCACCAGAAGAATAAAGAACATCATGTTGCGGAAGGTAGGTGACTTCCATAACATGATGTTTTTTTGTGGACTGTTAGGGTGCAATCCAATAGGATAAAATTGCTTATAAATTGGTAATATCGTATGATATTAATAAGTAATAATCGGAATTTTAATTATGCTAAATGACAAATTTGTGCGTCAATGATGACTCATGTCCCCATGAAGGTGAGGAAGTGAAGATGAAAGCGAGCAAACGAGATATTCAGTTAATAATGAAGAGTACGGTTGTTTTAGTGGTTATGTTGCTGACGTCACTGATGGGTGTTAGTGCGGCTGAGAGTCGTGACACGCAGTACGATCCGGTAACGAGCGGCGCCGCTTTTTCGAATGCGCGGGTGATTTCCTCCGGCGGATCAGTTGGGACGGTTAAGTATCCAACTGAAAGTAATCTGAAGGCAAACTATGTTGTTAATGGTCAGGTTACGAAGCGGACAACGAGTTTTCAAATGACGTTGGGTGATACTTTTTCAACGGGCTCAAAGTTTATATTTGCGTCGGCCAATAGCTTTACAACTGGGATTCAGGCAAGCTCTGGCGTGGTCTTTCCGATTACGAATGGGAATACAATTAATTTCAACGCGAGTTCACCAACTACATTTACGCTTAATCAGGCAACGTTTAACAACGCTGGTTTTCCAATTTACCTTGGATTAGGGATTAAACTGTCTTCAACGAATAAGAGCGATTACTTTAGTTTTGTAAAAATTGACAATACCGTTCTCTACCCGCTCCAGCCAACCGTGGCGAACACTACAGACACGGGGATTAGCACAACTGACACAACGATTACCGGGAAGGGGACGTTTGCCGGGGATACGATCACAAGTGACGCGAGCAGTGCCACGACAACGGTTAACAGCGATTTGAATTATACGCTAAATGTCGGCAGTGCTTTGAAAGATAAAACGAGTGTTAAGGTGACTGAAAGCCCTAAGAGTGGAAATACGACTGATACAGCAGGAAGCGCAACGGTGGCTGTAAAATACGTCCCTAAACTAGCCATCAGTAGCACGACGAATGATGTAACGTTGCAGCCGAGTGATTATGAAAACGTCAGTGGCATGTCTGATAGTGACGCAGTGGCCTGGCTGGTCAAGCAAGCTGGCATTACGGCGGTTGATCAAAACAACAATAATAGTAGTGCAGGGATTGCGTTTGCTTCAAAGACAACGGGTATCGGCGCCGCAATTAAGGGGTTAGCGGAAGGTGATCATCTGACGATCCCCATTTACGCAACGTTGGATTCAGCGACTTCCAGTGAGGTGAACATCGTGGTAACCCGGTTTGCTGGCATGCTTTCCTTTGGCACCGTTTCTGAAGCGGTTGATTACGGGACGGATTCAATTCCGACAACGACGAAGGTTCTGGCACCAACGGTCACACCAACAGTTGAAGTGACGGATACCCGGAGTGCTGGTAGTGGTTGGGCGGTTACGGCCTCAGCGTCCGAACTGGTTGATGAAGGGACCAATAGGATCCTTTCCGGTGGGCTGGTGTACAACGACGGCACAATGGACACGCCACTGACCGATAACGATGTTGTTGTCGCAACCAGTGCTGATAAGGGCGGGCAAACAACCGTTAACATTGCAAGCGGGTGGTCAAGCACAAAGGGAATCTTATTGCAGGTGAACCCCAATGTGTACGTAGGGACTTACAAGGGGATTATTTCATGGACATTAAACGATGTGCCTTAATGCGAACCAAATAACCGCATTACTAATGATGATGAAAGTCACCGTCAGTAATGCGGTTATTTAGTCCTCATGGCTTGCGTCAACGATGCTGTTGATGCAAACAAGTGCTTCAGCCAGAATCCGTTGACCAGATGGTGTTAGGTGGTACTCTTTGAATCGGCGATCTGTTTGTCTCAGCTGGCCGTTTGGTGCGATGAACCGCTGGGCCAGTAAATGGGTAGTGGCTGTGGAAATTGCGCCCCGGGTCAACCGCTGTTCATCAGCAATCTCGTTGCCACGGAGGTGCTTTTGGAAACATTCAAGGCAAAACACTTCGGTTAGGCTAAGGTGATAATCGTGTAACCGTTCAATCACCTGTTGCTCCAAAATCCGGTTAGCCGCCAACTGTTCAAGTGCCTTTATTGACGGTTGTTCATTTGACACAATCATAAACAACACCTCGTAATTCTTAGTGAGTTCGTTTAAAGATAAAGGGTAATGGGATAAAAAATGGGCGGCGCGTGCGCCTTTGTGGCGATAAAAACCGCCCTCCCGGAAAGCAATCGACATCGATCCGAGGGGGCGGCCTAACCTAATGTGTTTGATGGGTCCGACAAGCACGACGAACAAACATCGTCTCTTAAGTGATGGGCATCGCCTCCTCTCGGTGGCGATCATGAAGCGGTGAAACATCCAGTTGTAAACCTGAATCGACACTTAGTGAGGTATTGCCGGTGGTGTGAATCCAACCGTGTCATCCATAAACTGGGAAAGTTCGGTGATTGAATTGCGGACAATTCACTGTCGATTCGTCTACAAGCATAACAGATTATCTGTTCAAAATTATGTCATCATTATTAGTTAATAATCCTTATTTGACAAGGAAGGTCAAGACAACAGAATGATTAAGCTGAAAAAATAAATGATATTGGCATGAATAACGGGCAACCATTAGTACCACCTTTGATTCACGTAAAGCTCATGCTAACGATAATGTGGCAGATCAGGGTTGATTGCAAAGGAAATGAATGAGAAATAAGCGAAAATTAAGGGGGTTGTCGATTTTCAATGTTTGGAACGGTCACAATAATTAAGCGAATTAATTCATAAAGCGGAGCGATATTGTACACGCTTACGATAAGAAACGTGTTAAAATTAAACAAGTAATTATTTCTCTGATGGGGGAGTAGTTGTAATAATTAGTGTTTTTATTTAACTAATTGCTTTACTAAATTACTTGTTCACTAAAGAGACAGTGAACACCTGTTAACGAGGTTGGATAGCATATGAATAAAGAGGATTTGCTAGAACCGTTTGAACGCCGACAGATTAGGATTCTTCAGTACGTTTACCGGAATAATGGGCGTGCCCAAATCGGCGATATTGCGAAAGAAATGCGCTTTTCCAGCCGCCGGTTATTGATGGATGATCTGCAGTCAATTAAAAACGTCTTGGAAGAAAACCTAAAAAAGTACCGGGTTTTATTTGAATGGGACGACAACACCGTCACGTTTGAAATTAATGGTCGGGTTAGTTTAAAGACACTTATTTTCCCGTATTACTTGCAAACAGCTAAAATTCGGCTCATTGAGCATCTGGTTTTGGATAACAATTTAACGAACATTCAGCTAGCACGCGAATTGAACCTTAGTGTCGCCACGTTGTATCGAAAGATTGGGGAATTGAACGAGCTGTTTGAAGTCTTCAATGTAACAATCACCCACTTTGAACTGACTGGTGATGAGGTAAACGTGCAACATTTGCTGTTTGAGTTGTTGTGGAACGTTTGCCCGAAAGATCAGTTTATTTATAAACGGTATTTGCTAAAAAATACACGTGCCGCACAAGCCGTGCGCCGATTAACGGATGATCCGCATTACCAGAACCTTCAGTTATCTGTGGATGCACCGCGCAAGCTGTACACGTGGTTATTGATCATCCGGACGCGCCGCCGGAACGCCTCACAGTCACAAGACCTGGAGGGGTGGTCCACGCCGTATGCCATTATGACGAGTCATTTAATGCGCGATAATTCGCAGTTTGAACAACTGTGGTCATTAATGGATCAAACTGCGTTACTACCACCATCAGAGACGTTAAATCGGCGAATCAAGCAACACTTTTTGATGTTTTGCTTAGCTCACGAGATCTTCTCGTCTAAATCCAACTTTTGGACGCCACTCTTAACGGCGCCGGCTGATGAGGACCAACTTGTGGCAATGGCCCACCAAATTCAGGAACGCTACATGACGTCACTGTTGAAAAAGCAAAGTGTTGAAACAAAGCAGTACACGTTGAAGTATTTGTACCATGTGTTGGTGAATGTCGTTGTTTTCCCAGGGCACGTTAACCTGCTACGACCGGCCACCACGCGGCGGTACTATGAACGTTTACAAAACGAACAGATTATTCATTGGGCTCAGGATCTGTCTGAAAAGATTGCAGCGTTGGTGAAGGAACAATTTGAAATCGACGTTAATTTGGATTACTTAGTTCAATTAATGGTGGTGTTACAGCTGAACGCGCGGCATCTGTTTGCGACACACTTGCGGGTTGCCGTCGATCCGGGAATTGGCGCGATGTGGCTCCAGCCGTTTATTCAGGCGTGCCAGAGCTTTTTGAACCAAACACTTCAGGCAACGGTGGAAGTATTCCAGCCCCACCGACACTACGATTTATACTTATCCGATCATTTTTCGGACCGGCCGATTGAACAAGCTGACCGAACCTACATCTTAACGGATTTGGGGTCAGAGGCTGACTTTAAAAAGATCGTTGCACTCCTGCAATACCTTTAAGGCATGTGATTAAATGAAACCGTTCTCTTAATGAGTTGGATATAAAAAAGCTTGTGGCGAAATAATGCCACAAGCTTTTTTGTGTTGCCTAGCTTAACGCATATTTGTTAATGGCCGCAGCCACGCCGTCCTCGCTATTAGGTAAGGTGATTGCCTGTGCGGCAGCCTTGACATCGTCAATGGCATTGCCCATTGCAACACCCAATCCGGCGGCAGTGATCATTGAAAGGTCATTGCCCTGATCGCCGATCGCCATAACGTCAGCCATGTCGATGTGTAAGTCCTTTGCCAAACCAGTAATGGCGTTCCCCTTTGAAGCAGATTTATTCATGGCTTCGAGGAAGAAAGGTTCACTTTGAACAAAATAAAATTTGTCCGTGAAGGCTTGAGGGAGGTTGGCTGCTGCCCGGGAAATGATGGCCGGGTCGTCAATAAACATGCACTTAGAGACGACCAAATCTTCGGGCATTTCAGCCACGCTCCGGTACCGAATTGGCATCTTAACTAAGAAAGATTCTGCAATCGTGTAGGGGCTGATGTCCTTGTTGGCCGTGTAAATGTAGTCGTTTGTTTCAGTGTGGAAATGGGCGCCAAACTGTTCAGCCAATGCTTCTAATTCACGGTAGTCAGTGTAGGTTAAGGTGTGGTGTACTAAGACGTCACCACTAGTAGTTTGGGCTAGCGCGCCGTTAAACGTCACGACGTACTGATCAGCGCCAATGAGGCCAAGCTGGTCGAGGTAATCCTTAACGCCGGTTAGTGGTCGACCAGTACAGAGGACAACCTTGATGCCAGCGTCACGGGCGGCTTGAACAGCGGTAATGGTTGCCGCCGCGAGTTCGTTTTTTTCATTCAAAAGGGTTCCATCAATGTCGATTGCAATGAGTTTAATTGTCATAGGTCGCTCCTTTAGGGTCAATAAGTTGATCGTTCATAATGTAGCTTTGAAATTCGGTGTAGATGGGACTAAAAAGGTCATTTTCCGCGTTGACGGTGAGCATTTCCCGCGGGAAGAAGAAACGCTGGTCGCCCAATTCGCGGTCGGTAATTGCTGCCACAATGGGACTTAGTGCGGATAGTTCGCTGGTCGTCCCGTCATGATTCATGAGTAAAATTTCTGCGGCGGCTTTGTGGGATTGCCGGTTATTGGCGTTATACGGAAGGTCATAACTATCGTTTGTGGCGGTGTAATACGTGACGTTATAGCCTGCTGTTTCGATTTGCTCCCGCAACGGTGCCAAGAGTGGCGCTGTCGTGGCAGTGTATTCAATGGACTTGAACGGCCGTCGGTTCAAAAAGCGGTTTGCGAGGTCAGCTAAGACAACGTCATCGCTGTCTGCCCAGTGAAGAAAGTAGGTGTTAAGCACGCCGTCGTCCAGTTTTAGATAATCCGTCAGCGTCCAGGTGTGGTTGAAAAAGGGCTCCAATAATAGTGGCCGAAATGCTTCTTGTGTCACGGGCTGATTATCGTAGCGCTCCTTTGCGCGTAACAAGAGGTGGTCTAAGATGACTTCCATGGCCCGGGAAACGGGGTGGAAGTACACCTGTTGATACATTTGGAAGCGACTTAGAATGTAGTCTTCGACCGCGTGCATCCCGTCAATATCAAACGCGATCCCACCTTTGAATGGGCGAATCACCCGTAAAATCCGGGTTAAGTCAAAGCGCCCGTAGTCGGCTCCTGTGAAGTAGGCGTCACGCAGGAGGTAGTCCATCCGGTCAGCGTCTAACTGGCTGGAAATGATCTGAACGACCTGCGGATTGGGATACGTATGTTGAATGACGCTGGCCACCTGCTGGGGAAAGTCAGGGCTGACCTTCCGCAAAACGGTGTTAACTTCCGTGGTCGGGGAGGTCAAAATCTGTGCAGTGATGGCCTCGTGATCAGTGTGGAAAATGTGTTCAAACGTATGCGAGTATGCGCCGTGACCAATGTCATGAAGTAGGGCCGCACAGAGTGTCACCAACCGTTCGTTGTCATCCCACAAGCCGTCGCCTGGTTCAACGGATGGATAATCATGCTGAAAGGTGTCACAGATGCGTTGCGCAATGGCGTAGACACCCAGTGAATGGCCAAACCGACTATGTTCAGCGCCGTGGAAGACTTCTTCGGTCACACCAAGTTGTTTGACCCGGCGAAGCCGCTGAAATTCCTTTGTGTCGATTAAGTCCAAAATAACCTGTGATGACACGGCGATGTAGCTGTGAACAGGGTCGCGAAAGACACGTTCGCGCGGTAATGATTGGTAGCGGTAATCCATATGGTCCTCCTGGTGACAAAGGTGACGTAACGATAAGTGGTCTTTAAGGGTGCATTGGTGTTGCTGGTTGGTGCTGAAGCAAACGCTGCTGTTCAAAATCAAACTGTGCCGCATATGTTGGCTCTTGCATCAGCGTTGCGAGGTGTTGCTCAGCTAGCTGGGTGCCCGATTGTTTGGCAGCATCAATGAACCGTTGCCGAGCTGCTTCAATGGTCAATGTTTCGGGTAACAAGTCCCCGACGTTCATCATCGTGCCGGGGTCCACGTCAGGAAAGTTCCACCGATTTTGTTCATTACCAAGGCCAGCTTCATAAAAATCATGAATCAGCTGGGCCCGGTCAATTTGACTGCCGTTGACGCTAAGGTATAACATCACGACAATGCCCCCGTTCCGGCGGCGTTGTGACATGCCGGCAATTTTGTGGCCGTTGACACTGAGGTCGTAGGTTCCTGGACAGTATGAGCGGCTAATTTCACCAGCGACGATCGGTAGTTCTGGAAACGCGCGGTCAACCAGTAATTTCATTTGGTCGTAGGCGGCGTCCACCCCTAATTTAACGAGGCTGGGTGGGAAAAAGAGGCTGATGTTGAGCACGCCCTGATCGGCAACGACGGCTAAGCCACCGGAATTGCGGACAAAGCCCGTGTATCCGTGATCAGTTAACACCGTTGTGGCGTCATCCAAGTGGGGGAGATCCGCATCGCGGAGCCCTAAGATAACGTTATGATCTAAGCGCCAGAAGTGAAGCAATGGTTGGTTTTCATGTTCAATTAAACTTAGTAAGGCGTTCATGTGGGCAAACGTTGCGAGTCCGTCTGCCTGATTGAAGTGTTGGGATAGGAGCATGGTGGTTGGCGCAAGGCTAAGCGCGTCCGTCATGAAAATCACCTGGTTTCTTTTGAGTTGGTCATTTGGGGTAATGAACAGGATGTCATTCCCATTGTGACGGTCAATAAACTGCTTTCATTATACCGAATCTGGAGTCGTTTTGCATGGTTGATTGGGCGCAACCCGTTCGACGTGGTAATTTAAGCGAAATGCGTTATAATTTCTTGTTAGCTTATATTGTCGTTTCGGATGATTTTAATGATAATCGTCCAGGTGACGCGTGTGTGAAACGGGGGATGAGTGTGTCAGAACGATTAGAGCAAGGCGTCACGGTTCACTTGGTGACAAACATCAAGCAGGATGGCGAGACGGAAACCTTTGATTTTACAGTTCCAGGACGGTTGATTTTAATTAATGGCAGTGCGTACTTACGCTATGCAGAAGAAGATCAGGGGAAAACAACCCAGGTGACCTTTAAACTAAATGGTCATCATGATGTACTGCTAACGCGGAGTGGTGAGACCGGATTACGGTTGCACTTTTTGGCAGGTAAAGCAGTGAAAACCACGTACCAAACAGCCTATGGCCCCTTAAACATCGAGGTGGCAACGTCAGGACTAAACGCAGCGTTGGCCGACGATTTAAGTAGTGGGCGGATCAACGTTGATTATCAGCTACTAGCCGGCGAAAGTTTACTGGGCGATTATCAAATAAGATTGCAATTTACCGCTTAACCCCTTATGATGAAGTGTACACTCTCGAAAGGACGGGCCTGATTTTGGAACTTAAAATTTTCGAAGGTCAAAATAAAAAAGAATTGTCAATGATTGAGGTTGCCCATGCAATCCTCTCTCAACACGGTGAAGCTATGAGCTTCGCTGACCTCACCAACCAAGTTCAACAGTATCTCGATACGAGTGACGAAGAAATTCGTGAACGGTTGGCACAATTCTATACTGACTTAAACGTCGACGGTAGTTTTATTTCCTTAGGTGACAACACCTGGGGCTTGCGGACGTGGTATCCATTCGACTCCATTGATGAAGCAACAATCAATGGTGAAGAAGATGAGGATCAACCAAAGCGCAAGAAGCGTCGTAAGGTTAACGCGTTCTTGGCTGACGCAGCCGATGACGACGACGTGATCGACTACGATGACGACGATCCAGAAGATGATGACTTCGGTCAAGATGCAGCTGAAGATGACGATACCACTGATGCGTCCGAAGATGACGATGATGATACCGAAGACACTGAGAACATCGCTGACGATGAAGAACTCCCTGATGGGATCGAAGGTCAACTCGCTGAACTTCATGATGAAGATGACGAGGATGATGAAGACGACGATGACGATGATGATGATGATCAAGGCTAATTTGCAGAAATAAGAATTCCTGCTTGACCTCATGCTTAGAAGTCGTTATTATATTTTTTGGGCACCGTTCAGATGAACGGGCACGATAAAGAGCAATTAAGGGCTCCCAATTCCTAGGAATTGGGAGCTTTTTCGTTGTTGATGGCATCCCCGAAAAAAACAGAAGGAGCGTTTATTTAGATGACTAAATACATTTTTGTCACCGGCGGTGTGGTTTCGTCAATTGGAAAGGGGATCGTGGCTGCATCACTTGGCCGCCTCTTGAAGAACCGTGGCCTTAAAATCACGATTCAAAAGTTTGATCCCTACATCAACGTCGATCCAGGAACGATGAGTCCCTACCAACACGGTGAAGTGTTTGTGACTAATGACGGGACCGAAACGGACCTTGATTTGGGTCACTACGAACGTTTTATTGACATTAACCTGAATAAATACTCAAACGTCACAACGGGGAAAATTTATCAAGAAGTTCTACAAAAGGAACGTCATGGGGACTACCTTGGTGCAACGGTCCAAGTAATTCCGCACATTACGAATGCCATCAAAGAAAAAATCATGCGGGCCGGTCAAACGACGGACGCAGATGTCGTTATCACTGAAATTGGTGGGACGGTTGGGGACATTGAATCCCTACCATTTATTGAAGCACTGCGTGAAATGAAGTCTGACATGGGTAGCGACAATGTTTTCTACATTCACACCACATTAATTCCGTACCTGCGCGCGGCTGGTGAAATGAAGACGAAGCCAACGCAACACAGTGTAAAGGAACTCCGGGGGTTGGGCATCCAACCAAACATGCTGGTGGTTCGGACCGAACAACACATTACACAATCCATGCGAAACAAAATTGCGTCATTTTGTGATGTGGAACCAGAAGCCGTTATTGAATCAATGGACGTGCCAACGGTCTACACAATTCCGTTAGCGCTGCAAGAACAACACATGGATGACATTGTGTTGGACCACTTTAAGCTTGCGACGCCAGAAGCGAACATGACGGAATGGCAAGAATTAGAACAACACGTTCAAAACTTGCACAAGACCATTACGATCGACCTGGTTGGGAAGTACACGGATCTGCAAGATGCCTACATTTCTGTGAACGAAGCACTCAAGTCTGCCGGGTATGTGGTGGATGCTGACGTTAAGATCAATCACTTTAATTCTGAAGAAATCAACGCGGATAACGTTGAAGAAGTGTTAGCAGGGGCCGATGGGATTCTCGTTCCTGGTGGCTTTGGTAACCGGGGAATCGAAGGAAAGATTTTGGCCATTAAGTATGCTCGTGAAAACGACATTCCGTACTTAGGGATTTGTCTGGGCATGCAAATGGCGTGTGTGGAATTTGCCCGTGATGTGGTGGGGTTAGCGGACGCAAACTCCAAGGAAATCAACCCAGACACACCATACCCAGTGATCGACTTGATGCATGATCAAGAAGATGTTTCCGACATGGGGGGGACGCAACGGTTAGGGGCGTACCCATGTAAGTTAAAACCAGGAACGGTTGCGGCTGCGGCGTACAACAACGAAGAAGTGATTTCTGAACGGCACCGGCACCGGTTCGAATTCAACAACGCCTATCGTGATCAAATGGCTGCGGCAGGGTTGGTCTTCTCTGGAACGTCGCCAGATAACCGGTTGGTGGAAGTTGTTGAACTGCCAACGAACAAATTCTTTGTGGCTGCTCAGTATCACCCTGAGTTCTTATCACGGCCAAATCGTCCAGAGGGGCTGTTTAAAGCCTTTGTGGCAGCTGCCGATGAAGAACACATGGCTAAAAATTAATGAAGCATTAACCGAAAATAACGGTCAGGCATTAGTCCTGGCTGTTATTTTTTTGTTTATAAAAATAATAGTAATTAACCCGGTTAATTTTCAATTTCTAAAAAACATCGGAAATTGCCGAAACAGAGTTGTTTTTTGGTCTGGTGTTCATTAATATTGTAGATAATTGCGTGCTCCCGGAAACGGTTGAGCTGCAGAAGTAATTAAGTTAACTGAAATGGATTAATGAAAGAGGACTAGACTGCATGAAATCAATGATCATCCAAGGAGGGCACCGGCTTAGCGGGTCTGTGTCCATCGGTGGCGCAAAAAACAGCACCGTGGCCTTGATTCCCGCTGCAATTTTGGCGGATACACCAGTACAATTTGACTCTGTTCCTGACATTTTAGATGTTCATAATCTAATGGCAATTTTAGATTCAATGAATGTATCCTCACGTTTTGAAAATGGGGTTTTGGACATTGATCCAACCCACATTGAGGAAAATGCACTTCCCGGTAAGGCCATCAAGAGTTTACGCGCGTCGTACTACTTCATGGGGGCATTGCTAGGGCGGTTTAAACGGGCGACCGTTTCATTCCCTGGTGGGGACAACATCGGGCCACGGCCCATTGACCAGCACATTAAGGGCTTCAAAGCCCTTGGTGCTCAGGTGACGGAGATCGGCGATTCGGTCAACATTGACGCGAGTGAAGGTCTGCACGGCGCCCGGATTTTCTTAGACATTGTGTCCGTTGGGGCCACGATGAACATCATTTTAGCGGCCGTTAAAGCAAGTGGCTTAACGGTTATTGAAAATGCCGCCAAAGAACCAGAAATCATTGATTTGGCAACGTTCTTGAACAACATGGGGGCCAAAATTCGGGGTGCAGGGACGGATGTGATCCGGATCGAAGGCGTTCCAAGCTTAAAGGCAACGAACACACACACGATTATTCCTGACCGGATTGAAGCAGGAACTTATCTTTCCATGGCCGCAGCCTATGGAAATGGCGTGAACGTGCAAAATGTCATTCCAGAACATTTGGAGGCTTTTACAGCCAAACTGCTCGAAATGGGCGTGAAGCTTGATATCGAAGAAGACAGCATTTACGTTCATGCAAGCAAGCACCTGACGCCAATTCAGGTTAAGACAATGCCGTACCCTGGGTTTGCGACGGACCTTCAACAACCAATTACGCCGTTAATGAGTTTGGCAGAGGGGTCAAGTATCATCATTGACACCATTTACCCAGAACGAACAAAGCACATCCCTGAATTAAACCGCATGGGCGAGAACATTCGGCTGGAAGACAACATGATCGTGGTTAACCACGCGACGGCGTTAACGGGGACAACGGTTTCGGCGGGCGAAATTCGTGCCGGGGCAGCGTTAGTCATTGCCGCTTTGATGGCTGATGGAAACACGATCATTACCAACGCGGAGAACATTTTACGCGGCTATGACCGGATTTCCGAAAAACTGAAGGGCATGGGTGCTGTGGTTCAGATCCTTGAGGACACGGATGCCGGTGTGTTTGAGTTCTAGTCGTTTTGTCGTTGGCTCTATTGCAAGCAATCTTGATTCATGGTATATTACATGGGTTGATGATAAGAAACTATGACTCAGCAAATGACTCATGGCAAAGGAGATATTCATAATGAAACAAGGAATTCACCCAGATTACCACCAGGTTGTGTTCATGGACTCAACCACTGGTTTCAAGTTTATGTCAGGTTCAACTGCTACTTCACAAGAAACCACTGAATGGGAAGATGGCAACACGTACCCATTGATCCGTGTTGAAATCACTTCAGATTCACACCCATTCTACACTGGTAAGCAGAAGTTCACTCAAGCCGATGGTGCTGTTGACAAGTTTAACAAGAAGTACGGTTTGAAGTAAGCTTAACCACATGATTTTGGTATCTTACCGATGCCCCGTTTGCGACTTTACGCTGACGGGGCGTTTTTTATTTAGTTGAACAATCGAAAGAATGAGAGGGAATCATGGCAACAGAAACAACAGATCGAATCCCACGCTTCGTGGTTTTAGCAATTTTAGGGACGGCGCTCCTGTCTTTTTGCGGTATTTTGACGGAGACGTCCATGAACGTCACGTTTCCAACGTTAATGGCCCAGTTCCATGTCCAAATCGACACGGTTCAGTGGTTAACAACGGGCTATTTATTGGTGGCAGCCCTTGTGATGACCATGGCGTCATTTATTCATAAACGGTTTACGTACCGTGCGGCGTTTGCGACGGCAGTGCTCCTCTTTTTAGTGGGGTTGTTGATGTGTGCGTTGGCCCCAACGTTTAGCATACTTCTGGTGGGGCGGTTGATTGGCGGAATCGCGACGGGTTTATCGACCCCACTGATGTTTAGCATCATTACCGATTTTATTCCGCACGCAAAGCTGGGGCAGAGCATGGCAATCGGTGGGACCATCATCGGCTTGGCGCCAACGCTTGGGCCAACGTATGGTGGGCTGGTCTCGTATTACCTTGGTTGGCGGACGATTTTTTGGATTATCTTACCGATTGCTTTGGCGGCGTTTTGCATTGGGTACTTTAACATTCAGCAACGGCACGCCACGAGCAAGGCTCACTTTGACAGCGTTGGCTTTTTACTGATTGCGGCGGCGTTTGTAACAATTTCGTTGGGCTTTAATGATGCCTCCATTCACGGTTGGGCCAGTGGCTTGTTCATTGGTTTAACCGTGGTGGGCGCGGTAGCGCTAGGGTTGTACGCTGTTTGGGCCAGTCACACAGCGCAACCGCTCATTAATGTGACGATTTTTAAGAATCCGATGTTTGTTCTGAGCTTTTTGACCTACATGATCCTTCAGCTAAGCAACATTGGGTTGGGGTTCCTCTTGCCAAACTACGCCCAGCTGGTTATTGGGGCAAACGTCATGACGGCTGGCTTATTGTTACTACCAGGAAGTCTTCTCCGAACGGTTTTGATGCCGTTTGCCGGCGGGTTACTGGATCGACGGGGCGCACGACTGCCAATTTTAACGGGGCTAACGTGCTTAGTGGTGGCGATACTCGGGTTTGTGGTTATGGGCAGCCGCCTCTCCGTGGGCTGGGTGCTTGGGATCTACATCGTGTACAGTGTGGGCTTCTCCCTAACATTTAGTAACACGCTCACTAACGGGATCCGGCTGTTATTGGTGATGGGAACGCGGCGTTTAACGCGATTCAACAGTATGCAGGGTCCATCGGGACGGCCATCATGGCAACGTTAATTGCGATTAGTCAAAACAAAGCAGGGCACCTGTCAAAAACGGCCGCCACAGCGCGTGGTGGTCACGATGATTTCATCCTGATTTTGGTATTGGCAATCATCATGCTGATCCTTGCGACGGTTAATTTTCATTTGCAGGCACAAAAACGAACCAACTAAAAAATGCATGGTCGCTCAGCTCGAGTGATCATGCATTTTTTAGTTGGCTGATTGACGAAGATCGTGCGTATTAAACGTGAAGAGCGCAAGGTTTAAGGCGACAATCACCCCTGTCGAGAGGAAAACGGCACCGTAACCCCAGGTTCCAGAAACTGCGGAACCAATCAGCGGGCCGATGATACTCCCCATGGCCATGAAACTTTGGTTCCATGAGAAGACCCGGCCAGTCGTCGACATGGGCGAATTTTTGGCCAGCAGGGTTTGGACGGCGGGCATCATTGTGGCATCAGAGATCCCAATGAGAAAGCGGAAGAACCCGAGTTCCCAGACGTTTTTAACAAACGCCATGGGGATGAACACACAGATGGCAAAAATAAAGCCGATGGTGAGGATCCGTTCCGTCCCAATGCGGTCACCGAGGACGCCGAGCCGTGGGGCCGCAATGATGGTGGCAATTCCCGGAATCGCGGCAATAATCCCGGCAATGAGTGAGACGGACCCGTGACCGTGAAGAAGCTGCCGGACGTATAAACTAAGGATCGGACTGATGGATTGGTTGGCAACCTGAATGATGGTCGTCGTGATGAGCATGGCAAAAATGAGCCGCGGGTGGGCAAATGATTTTATGACCTCTTTGGTTGACTTCAACGCGGTCTTTTCAACCGGAGTAAAGTGTTCGTGAACAAAGAACCAGCTGAGGAAGAACACGATGAGCAACAGGCCGCCGGTGATAAAGAACGTAAAGCGATAGCCAAAACTGGCAGCTAAAGCACCACCCAGAAGCGGGCCTAACAGGTTCCCAGCGGTAAAACCGGTAACCAGGGTCCCTAGAGCCTGGCCGGAGTGTTCCTTGGGCGATTCAGTGGCGACCAGCGCATTAGCGTTAGAAATATAACCGGAGAAGACCCCTTGAATCAGCCGAAGGGCAATTAATTCCCAGACGTTGGTTACGAGTCCCATGGCACCGAGAACAATGGCCATCCCGAGAGAGGCACGAAGAATCATTAACTTGCGCCCCTTACGGTCAGCTAACCGCCCCCACAGTGGGGAGGCGATGGCGGTCACAAAGTAGGTCGCAGAAAAGGTGATCCCGGAATAAAAATTAAGCTGCGCGGTGGAAAAATGGCCAAGGGTGTCGATGTAAAGTGACATGAAGGGCATAATTTCACTGAAGCCCATCCCGGCCATAAAGGTGCCAAACCAGAGGACAAAAATGTTTTGTTCCCAGGGGAGCCGTTTCCGAAATAATTGATGTTTAAGTTTTTTGAGCAATGGGGGTCCTCCTTTTACTTTGATGAGTGGCATTATTTTTTCAGATAAACAATAAACTATTCTACACCATTTCAAAAAAAGAGCGGAAACGAACACGGTTAGGCCCACTTCTCTAAGGAATCCCCTGCATGGACGTTTTGGGTCCAGGCAGGGGATTCCTTAGAGAAAAAGGGCCTGTGTTCGTTTCCGCGTTTTCAATCCTTCGTGGACGGTTACTGATTAGCCGCGCTGATTTTAGTCAACCAGGCGGGCAACACTTCGTTTAGCTGCCGGTAGGTCAGTTCGAAATTATGGGAGTACCACGGGTCAGGAATTTCCTGGTCAGACCGATCTGGCAGAATTTCGTAGGCCATGTGGAGTTTAGCCTGGGCGTTTGCCGGGGCCATGTGCTTTAGATTAGCCAGGTTGGAGCGATCCATGGTGATGATCCAGTCAGCCCACGCAAAGTCTTGTGGTGTAATGGGTCGGGATCGGTGGGACTCGGCGTTTAAACCGTGCTCGGCCAAGGTGTGACGGGCGCCAGGGTGAGCCTGATTGCTCTCCTCCCAGTTGCTGGTGGCGACGGAATCAACGTGAATTTGGTGACTTAATCCGGCTTCGTCAACCATGTGCGTAAAGATGACCTCGGCCATTGGTGAGCGACAAATGTTGCCAAGGCAAACGAATAGAACATTTTGCATAAGGGTCCTCCGTATGTTGAATCAAAGTAGTGCTTCTATTTTGCCGTGTGTTGCGGTGAAGCGCAAGGGTGACGGCTTGAAAAATGGGCCGTGGTCTAGGTTGTGATTTGCTTGCCGTTTAGTGAGCATGGTATAATTTACTCCGATTGTGATTAAATAACTGGTTAACGGAAACGGTGACCAGTAGGAATGAAATGATCACCAAACGGTAGAATGTGCAACCATGCACTGTGAGGATAACAAATGAAAATGCAATTGGCAGAAATCGCGAAGGCGGTAGATGCACAAAATGAACTTGGCGATTGGGCGGATGTAACGGTAACTTCCGTCAATTTTGATAGTCGTCAATTAACGCCTGGTGGTTTATTTGTGCCACTCGTTGCGGACCATGATGGTCATGACTATATTGAGAGCGCAAAAGATCACGGCGCAGTTGCTAGCCTGTGGGCAAGCGACCACGAAGCGTCAATGCCAACCGCTTTTCCGGTACTGGTTGTTGACGATCCGTTGGCGGCCATGCAGGCGCTGGCTCAGCACTGGTTAAAAAAGATCAATCCGCAAGTGGTTGCGATCACTGGAAGTAACGGGAAGACCACGACAAAAGACATGACCGCCAGCATTTTAGGAACGGAGTTTAACGTTGTCAAGACCTATGCTAACTACAATAACGAGGTTGGTGTGCCATTCACGGTTTTGTCGATGGATGCTAACACTGAAGTGCTGGTCGTTGAAATGGGCATGGATCGGTTCGGTCAGTTGGACGAATTAAGCCGGTTAGTTCAACCAGATGTGGCGGTCATCACAATGATTGGTGAAGCGCACATCGAGTTTTTCGGAACCCGGGATAAAATTGCGGATGCAAAGCTAGAAATCACCCATGGATTGAAGGAAGACGGCCGGTTTGTTTTTGATGGGGATGAACCCTTACTTCAAGAACGGGCTGAAACGGTTGCAAATGATGGCCTAACGTTTGGTCAGCGAAGTGCGAATACGCTATACCCAACGGCAATCAAACAAGATAACGCCACTCATGAAACAACATTTACGGTGAACGCTTGGCCGGATGAAACGTTTAGTATGCCGTTACTGGGCGAGTATAACGTGAACAACGCGCTGGCAGCCTTGACGGTTGGAAACCTGTTTCATATTCGACCTGCTAACCTCGTCAAGGGGTTGGCAAACGTTGAACTAACGGCTAACCGCACCCAGTGGTTAACGGGAGCGGTTGGAGAAGCCATCCTGAGTGACATTTATAATGCCAACCCAACGGCAATGAAAGACGTTTTGGTGATGTTTGCAAAGACACCAGCGATCGGCCGCCACATTGCGGTACTGGGTGACATGCTGGAGCTTGGCGTGAATGCGGATGCACTTCATGCTTCTGTTTCAGAAGCACTAGACCCTGAGACGGTTGAGGAATTGTACCTGGTTGGGCCGCACATGAAGGCATTAGCTGAAGCAGTGGCTGATCGTTACGATGCCACAGCCGTCCACTATTACACTGATGATGCGAAGGACCAGCTGATTGCTGATTTGTTGGCGGACGTCACCAGTACGGATGAAGTGTTATTAAAGGCGAGTCATGGTGAACATCTCGACGTCGTCTTGGAAGCTTTGCAAAAAAAGTAACCGATTTCGTAAATAATTGAAAATAAAGTCCGGCACCATTAGCTCACCGACAGGGAGCTGATGGTGCCGTTTTGATTCATGGTTGCCAGTCAAACTTAGTTGCCAAACAACGCGTGACGCGTTAAACTGGTACAGTTGCGTTTTTAGACGCATCCACGATAATAACTCACTAAACAATGAAGAAAGACAAATCGAAACGGCCGTCCTCACGCGTTCGCAGACGGATTTTTGTGAGTGTTGATGAAACCTTTCGATTGTAGGAGGAACTAATTTGAAGTTTGCAGAACTAGGTCTGAAAAAGGACCTGTTGAAAGCCATTGACGAAAGTGGTTTTGAAGAAGCAACGCCCATTCAAGAACAGACGATTCCGCTGGTAATGGACGGTAAGGATGTTATCGGTCAGGCCCAAACCGGGACTGGTAAGACAGCAGCCTTTGGTTTACCGATCTTGGATAAGATCGACGTGAACAACCCGAACGTTCAAGCACTGATCGTTTCACCAACCCGTGAACTTGCCATCCAAACGCAAGAAGAATTATACCGGTTAGGTAAATACGAACGGGCTCGTGTTCAGGTTGTTTATGGTGGGGCCGACATTCGTCGCCAAATCAACAGCTTGAAGAACCATCCACAAATCGTGGTTGGGACACCAGGGCGGTTGCTTGACCACATCAACCGGAAGACAGTTCGGTTGGACCACGTGGAAACACTGGTTTTGGATGAAGCTGACGAAATGCTCGACATGGGCTTCCTTGATGACATCGAAAGCATCATCAAGCAAGTTCCTGAAACGCGGCAAACGCTGTTATTCTCTGCAACAATGCCTGATAAGATCAAACGGATTGGTGTTCAATTTATGCACCAACCCGAAGAAGTTCGGATCAAGGCCAAGGAATTGACAACAGACCTTGTTGATCAGTTCTACGTTAAGTCAAAGGAATTTGAAAAGTTTGATTTGATGACACGTTTGTTTGACGTTCAAGCGCCTGATCTGACCATTGTGTTTGGTCGGACAAAGCGGCGGGTCGACGAACTGTCGAAGGGACTAGAAGCCCGTGGCTACAACGCTGCTGGGATTCATGGTGACCTGACACAACAACGGCGGTCACAAATTCTGAAGCAGTTCCGGGATGGTAAATTAGACATCTTGGTTGCAACGGATGTGGCAGCCCGTGGTTTAGACATTTCTGGTGTCACCCACGTGTACAACTACGACATTCCTCAGGATCCTGAAAGCTATGTTCACCGGATCGGCCGGACCGGCCGTGCCGGACATCATGGCACAAGTTTGACGTTCGTAACGCCAAACGAAATGGACTACCTGCGTGAAATTGAAAAGTTGACCAAGGTGCGGATGTTACCATTGAAGCCACCTTCGGCTGCTGAAGCCTTTGCCGGTCAATTGGCTGCTGCAGAAACGAAGGTTGCTGAACTGGTTGACCAGACAGACACCACGAAGTTCGAAAAAGAAGCCAGTGAATTGTTAGATCACTACGATGCGCAAGAACTTGTTGCTGCATTATTAAGTAACCTGACGCCTGGTGACGAACATGCTGTGCCTGTTCACATTACACCAGAACGCCCATTACCTCGTCGTCATGGCGGTGGTAACGGCGGTCATGGTCGCTCAGGTCATGGTGGTGGTTACCGTGGTAACAACCGTAATGGTCGGAGTAACGGTGGCAGTCGCGGCGGTTACCGTGGCGGAAGTAGCCGTGGTGACAGCAGTCGGGGACATGGGGATCACAAACCAAGTTCACGCGGCGGCAACGGCAGTCGGAGTAACGGCAGCCGCAACGGTGGTAATGGCGGTAGCAGCAAGCGAAGCTACTCAATCAACCATAAGTAAACAAATTAACGCACGTTTAAACGCGTTTAACTGATAAGAACCCGTGATTGATGGACACTAACTGTCTGTGGATCACGGGTTTTTTATTGTTTCTGATGTAAAATGGCGCGTTGAGGTTGATCCATGACCGGTGGGTTTACAGGTTAACTGCGGTTGGTTTCGCACGAGCAACCGGGAAATTATGCTATAATTTCGGTTAGACAATCAAGGCGGCAGGCGGGATTAACGCCTTGTGACGCGAAGCAGGAGGTAGCCATGATTAGTGGTGTAGGAATTGATTTGACAGAAATCAGCCGGGTGGCGGCGCTTGCAAAGCAGCATGACTCGTTTATTAAAAAAGTGCTAACGCCAGCTGAACGTGAGGTGTTGGCAACGTTTAGTGGGACTCGGTTTGATGAGTTCTTGGCTGGTCGGTTTTCCGTTAAGGAAGCGTACAGTAAGGCCTTTGGCACGGGAATTGGGAAAAACGTTGGGTTTCAAGACATTGAGGTTTTAGATAACGCGGTTGGTCAACCACACGTGGTACGCCATCCGTTTGCTGGGCAAGCGCACGTGTCCATTTCGCACACGGGCAGTTTGGTCATGACAGAAGTTATTTTAGAAACAACTGCGGAATGAGTAGAGGGGAAAGTACATGGCAGAATTAGCACAAATCATTGGAACCCACCGGCCGACGGTGGCTCACATTGACCGGACGGCCATCACGGCTAATATTGGTGAAGAACTTAAACGAACAAAGCCAGGCACGGAGATGTTTGCTGTGATTAAGGCAAATGGGTATGGTCACGGACTGTTAGAAATGGCGAAGACCTGTTTAGCAGCTGGTGCAACGGGCTTGTGTGTGGCCATTTTAGATGAAGCACTGGCATTGCGTGAAGCTGGCTTTACGGTGCCGGTGTTGGTTCTCGGGATTACTGAAACAAAGTGGGCACGCTTGGCCGCAGACCACGATGTGTCACTAACCGTGGGCAGTACAGCGTGGTTGACGGCGGCACTGCCTGAATTAACGGCCACCAAGGCGTTAAAAGTTCACCTTGGTTTAGACACTGGGATGGGGCGGATCGGATTCCAGTACCCGAACGAACTAGCGACGGCAGTGGCATACCTGAATGAGCACCAAGCAACGTTTATTTTTGAGGGGATCTTTACCCACTTTGCGACGGCTGACGAAATCGACCCAACCTACTTTAACCAGCAGTGTGAACGGTGGCAGGCCTTTATGGATGTGCTACCAGAACGGCCCCGCTACGTGCACGTTTCTAACACAGCTACGTCATTATGGCATGATGCCTGTAACGGAAATATGATCCGGTTTGGGGTGGGCATCTACGGGTTGAATCCTTCAGGGGGGACGATCGAGTCACCGTACCCGCTGCGGCCAGCCATGCGGTTAACAACCCAGTTAGCATTCGTTAAGTACCTCAAGGCCGGACGGTCCGTTAGTTATGGCGCGACCTACATGGCCAGTCAGGACGAATGGGTCGGGACCCTGCCCGTTGGCTATGCGGATGGGTATCCACGCCGGATGCAAGGGTTTCATGTGCTGATTGATGGTCGTGAATGTGAAATTATTGGGCGGGTGTGCATGGATCAGATGATGGTCCGGTTACCGCATGAATTTCCCGTTGATACGCTTGTGACCCTGATTGGTGAAGACGGTGAGCGCACGATTACCATGCAGGACGTGGCGGCTTACGCAGAAACGATTCATTATGAAATTGCGACAAATTTGGGGATGCGGGTGCCCCGTGTGTATGACTGACCGCTTGGAAGGCGACTTTGTTACAAAATGATGGGGAGCCAGATTTTCGCAGAAAAACATGCTAAACTATTAAAGAAAATGAGTGACAACTAATTTGTGATGATGCGAGGGCGGTTGGAATGACAAATGACGCGCAGCAGGTTCCAGTAACACTGAGTGATGAGACAATGACGGAACTGACAGCATATTGTGAATTCTTTGGACTGGAACGAAATCAGTTGATTGAAAAAGTTCTGACGCATTTTTTTGTGGATCAAAAAGCCACGGATTTCTCGCTGTTGATGAAGGGGTACACGGACATGAGTCAGCTTAACGAAGAAATTGCTGATGAGTTCTGTGCAACGGAAGCAGAAGCCGCAACGCTTGACCGTTAGTTAATAACGGCTATCATGGAACTAGGAGCCTTGTGCTCCGAATACATACGTTAAAGAGAAGGTGTCCCACTTGGCAACACCAGTTGATATCAAACGGGGCGACATATTTTATGCGGATTTATCACCAGTGGTTGGATCCGAACAGGGCGGCATGCGGCCCGTTTTGATCATTCAAAATAACATTGGTAATCACTATAGTCCGACGGTAATTGTGGCCGCCATTACAGCACGAATTAGCAAACCAAAGATGCCGACGCACATCGGGATTCCCGCGGCTGCAACGGGAATCGGTAAGGATTCTGTGATTTTGTTGGAACAGGTTCGAACCATTGATAAACAGCGGCTGCGTGACCGTGTGACCCATTTAGATGATGCCATTATGCACCGGGTGGACCGGGCGTTAGGAATCAGTGTTGGGTTAGTCGCGCGTAACGATAACTAAGCATCTAAAAAAAGCAGTCTTGATCGACAGGAAATGTCAATCAAGACTGCTTTTTGCGTTGCGTTCGTTAATGGTCACTATTCAATGCGGAGATCTTCAACTTCAGAAACGCGGAAGTGATGGCGGTTCAGGGCTTTAATGATCTTTTCGCACCGTTCTTTATCAACATCAGCAGGGAGGGTAAAGAGGGTCCGGTGGACGAGTTCACCAGCCTGAACGTCAAGTGTCATACAGGAAGCAATTGATGTGTACTTCGTGATGATCTTAGCGATGTTGGCTAAATCGCCACGCTCACCCTGCGAAACAACGGTTAGAACATAGCTCCCCACGTTGAAGTTCCAACTTTGTGATAGCATGTCGAGCAAGCGGGTGTGGGTAAGGATCCCGTAGAAGTAGTTGTTCTCATCCAGAACGGCGATGTAGGGGAGGTCCTTGATGGAGAAGAAGATTTTAAAGAAGGCGTCGTTAATGGAAATAAACTTGGTCGCGTTCTTTAAAAGGCTTGTGACGGGTAAGTCCATGTCGCCACCACGAGACTTATGACGGTAAATGTGCATCTTGTAGATGTTTCCCCGGAAAATCTTGCCGGTTTCATCCAGAACGGGCACACAACGGAAGCCGGATTCTTCAAGCACGGTGAGTGCTTCGGCTAATGTTGCGTCTTCCCGGACCGTTGTAATGCTGTCGTAGGGCTTCACAAGAGTTTTTAAAAGCATAGCAATACCTCCGAATATTAAAAAATGGTAAGAATATTTATCATTATCATACCACAGTTGTCGTTACGGTGGGGGATAAAATTCCGTGAACGCGGTCGTCATGGGAACAAGCGGCGTTTAACCGCGCATAATCCTAGATGTTCGGACATTAAAAAACGGCGTTACACCCAATTAATTGAGTGTAACGCCGTTTTGATTAAACAAAATGATTAAAGGCCAGTTTCCTTAAAGCCGTTTTCACGAACTTCTTTTAAGGTTGCGGCTGACTTTTGCATCTTAGCCATTTCATCAGCTGATAATGGCACTTCGATGACGTGGTCAATCCCCTTGCCGTTAACAACGGCTGGTGTGCCGATGAACGTATCTGTCAAGCCGTATTCACCATCAAGTGGTGCACCGATTGGCAGAACAGAGTTTTGGTCACGCAGAACAGCGGCAGAAATCCGCATCAAGGCAGTGGCAACGCCGTAGAACGTTGCGCCCTTGCGGTTGATGATTTCGTAAGCTTTGTTCCGTGTTTGGTCTTCGATGGTTGCTAAGTCGTCACGAGTAACGCCGGCTTCTTCAGCAATCTTCAACAATGGCTTGCCACCGATAGTAGCTTCGTCGTAGTTGGCGAATTCTGAGTCCCCGTGTTCACCCATGATGAAGGCGTTCACGTCGCGGGCATCAACGTTAAACTTCTTACCCAAAGCAACACGTAACCGTGAAGTATCAAGTGAAGTTCCTGAACCGATGACACGGCTCTTGTCGAAGCCAGAGAACTTCCACGTTGCGTAAGTCAAGATGTCCACTGGGTTAGCAGCAACGATAAAGATGCCGTTGAAACCAGAGTCAACGATTGGCTTAACAATGGTTGATAAGATCTTCAAGTTCTTGTTAACTAAGTCAAGACGGGTTTCACCAGGCTTTTGTGGTGCACCGGCAGTGATGACAACTAAGTCGGCATCGCTAGCGTCTGAGTATTCACCAGAGTAGATCTTCTTTGGTGATAACCATGCGAGGGTGTCCTCTAAGTCCAAGGCGTCCCCTTCAGTCCGGTCTTTTAAGACGTCGACGATAACGAATTCTTCAGCCAATCCTTGTTGTGCCATTGCAAAGGCATAACTTGAACCAACCGCACCGTCACCGACAAGTACAACTTTTTGATGATTTGCAGCCAAAATAATCATCCTTTCAAATAAAAGATTTGTTAGTTTTTCGAACCGTGCTCATTATAGCATAGGAACCAATGATAAATATAGCGTTAACGGCTGAATGTTAAGCCGTCCAAAAGTGTTCCATACCGGGCGTTGTGCTATAATGGACGCTATCAATAGGACATAACAGTTGCGTGGTGTTGACAAATTTCCACCACGTCAATGCGTACTCGCTGGGCGATCCGTTAATTCGGACTGTCCAGCACTTTTGCATTGGTTAAAAACGACAAAGTGAGGATGCTTGGCATGAAGATGATTGTTGGTTTGGGAAACATTGGTCCAGAGTATGACCGGACACGTCACAACGTAGGGTTTATGGTTGTGGATCAAATTGCAGAAGAATATGGTGTTCGGTTTAAACGTGCCAAGCAAGAAGCACTGGTTGGCTCCGCCCTCATCAATGGCGAAAAGGTTTTGTTGGTTAAACCCACGACGTACATGAACGATTCTGGGCGGGCTGTTCGGCCACTGATGGATTATTATAACGTGGCCTTGGAAGATGTCGTCATCATTCATGACGATATGGACCTCCCCGTGGGAAAGATTCGGCTCCGTCAAAAGGGGTCAGCTGGTGGACATAATGGGATCAAGAGCATTATTGCTTACGTGGGCACACCTGCATTCAAACGGGTTCGGGTCGGCATTGATCACCCTAGCAAAATGAGCGTTGTCGACTATGTCCTCGGCCATTTTGCGGCCACCCAAAAAGAGGGGATTCGTGCTGGAATGGATGACGCTCAGGGCGCCATCGAACGGTGGCTTGACGGGACAAAGTTTGATGAAGTGATGAACGAATTTAACTAGCTGCTTGGCACTATCCGTGTCAGACGGCGGGAGGTCGGCAGTGATGCCGGCCGTTTTCAACGAAAGGGTTTTTATGGAATTACAGGATTTTATTCGGCAAACACCAGAGTATCAACAGATTATTGCCGGAACAAATTTAAGTCGTCAGTTAATTGCCGGGATTGCTGGCTCCGCACGAACGTTATTAGTCAGTACGATGTTTGCGGAACTACAGCAATCGTTACTGATTGTGACGGACACCGCGTTTCACGCCGGCCAGGTTGTTGATGACTTAGAAAACTTACTCCCGGATGAGCAAGTCTTTAATTTCCCAGCAGAAGAAATGCTTGCGACGGAAATTGCAACGAGTTCCCCAGAATCCCGGGCTGATCGGGTGGCTGCACTCCATGCCTTGCAAGGGGACCAGCCCGTTATTGTGGTTAGTGACCTGGCTGGGTTACGGCGTTACTTACCGCAACCAGCAGTCTTTAAGGCGGCCACGGTGACCATTGCAAGTGGGCAGGATTACGACATGAAGGCGCTCCAAAACAAGCTGCATGAAATGGGGTATGCCCACGAACAACTTGTGGCGCGGCCTGGTGACTATGCTGTGCGGGGGTCCATTATGGACGTTTACCCGCTGAATGCTGATTATCCCGTCCGGATCGACTTTTTTGATACAGAAGTTGATTCCATCCGGACGTTTGATCCAGAAAACCAACGGAGCCTGGAAACGATTGAATCCGTGAGCGTGTTGCCTGCAACAGAATTTGTGGTGTCCGATGACGAACTGGCTGCCGGAAAAGCGCGGTTAGGCGCACTGGTCAAGGCGCAGGCAGAAACACTGACGGGGGACGATCGGGCCAGTTTTATGGCACACTTTGACGCACTGACAGCGGCGGATGCCACCCCCAGTGCAACACCAGAACTAAGTTTGTATGCCAGCCACTTTTATCAAGAAGCGGCTGGTTTGATTGATTACCTTGATTCTGATGGGCTGGTGTTGATCGATGATTACACCAGGTTGTTAGAGACTGATCGGCGAATCAACGAAGATGAAGCTGGGTGGGTGACTGATCGGTTGCGAACCAACGAAATGCTGGCTGAGCAAACGTTTGGCCATGATTTTCGTGATGTGGTGCGGGCCATCAAGCAACCACAACTGTTCTTTTCACTGTTCCAAAAGGGCATGGGAAACGTTCGGTTTAATCAGCTGACAAACGTTGCTGTCCGAGACATGCAGAAGTTCTTTGGCCAACTGCCCGTATTGAAAACGGAGGTTGATCGGTGGCAAAAGCAGGATCAAACCGTTGTGATTATGGTCAACAACGAAGAACGGATCAGTAAGGTTAATGATACCCTGCATGATTTTGAAATTCAGGCTGGTTTGGATAAGGTCACGAATTTAACGGCTGGCACGGTGCAGGTCGTTCCGGCCACGTTGCAAAACGGGTTTGAACTGCCGAGCGGAAAACTGGTGGTCATCACTGAAGCAGAAATGTTTGCGAAGGTGACCAAAAAGCGCGCCCGGCGGCAAACACTGGCTAATGCTGAACGGCTGCGGAGTTATACGGAGTTGAAACCCGGCGACTTTGTGGTCCACGTCAATCATGGGATCGGTCGGTTTGAAGGCATGCAGACCATGGAAGTGGATGGCGTGCACCAGGACTACATCACGATTGATTACCAAAACAACGCGAAGATCTTTATTCCGGTGACTCAGCTGAACTTGATTCAAAAGTATGTGTCCTCGGAGGATAAAAAGCCGAAGGTCAACAAACTTGGCGGGACCGAATGGGCGAAGACCAAACGTAACGTTGAAAAACGAATTGAAGACATCGCTGACGAACTGGTAGAACTGTACGCTGCCCGTGAATCCCAGACGGGTCACGCGTTCCCGAAGGATGATAGCTATCAAGCTGAGTTTGAGGGGGCCTTTCCATACGTCGAAACACCGGATCAGTTACGCAGTGTGGACGAAATTAAGCATGACATGGAAAAGGCGAAGCCAATGGACCGGCTGTTAGTGGGTGACGTTGGGTTTGGGAAAACGGAAGTGGCGTTACGCGCAGCATTTAAGGCCATTGAAGACCAAAAGCAGGTGGCCTTTCTAGTGCCAACCACGATTTTGGCCCAGCAACATTACGACACGATGACGGCCCGGTTTGAGGGCTTTCCGGTTAAGATCGGGATTTTATCCCGGTTTGATACACCGGCACAAGTGAAGGAAACGGTCGCGGGGTTAAAGTCCGGTGAAATTGACATTGTGGTTGGGACACACCGCCTGCTATCGAAAGACGTTGAGTTTAAAGACCTTGGCTTACTGATGGTCGATGAGGAACAACGGTTTGGGGTCAAACATAAGGAACGAATCAAGCAGATGCGTGAATCCGTTGACGTGTTGACACTAACGGCGACACCGATTCCACGGACGTTGAACATGTCCATGATCGGTGTCCGGGACCTGTCGGTGATCGAAACGCCACCAGCAAACCGGTATCCAATCCAAACGTACGTTATGGAAGCAAGTCCGGTAGCCTTACAAGACGGCATCGCACGGGAAATGGCGCGCGGTGGTCAGGTCTTTTATCTGCACAACCGGGTGGATGACATTGAACACGTGGTCGATCAGATTCGTGAACTGGTTCCAGATGCGCGTGTCGGATACATTCACGGTAAGATGGGAGAAAGTCAGTTAGAGACTATTCTCTACGATTTCATTCGTGGTGAATACGACGTGCTGGTAACGACGACCATTATTGAAACCGGGGTCGACATTCCCAATGTCAACACCCTGTTTGTGGAAAATGCGGATCACATGGGTCTTTCCCAGTTGTACCAACTCCGGGGCCGAATTGGCCGAAGCAACCGGGTGGCATACGCGTACTTTACGTACCAGCCAAACAAGGTGCTGACCGAAGAAAGTGAGAAACGGTTGGAGGCCATTCGTGACTTTACAGAGTTAGGATCTGGCTTCAAGATCGCCATGCGGGACCTGTCCATTCGTGGTGCCGGGAACCTGCTCGGGCAACAACAGCACGGTTTCATTGATTCTGTGGGGTACGATCTATACACCCAGATGCTGTCCCAAGCGGTGGCTAAGAAGCGGGGACAAACGGTTCAAGTGCGGTCTGATGCTGAAATGGAACTGGGCGTTGAAGCATACTTGCCAGAGACCTACATTCAGGATCAACGGCAAAAAATCGAAATTTACAAACGGCTTCGGGAGCTGGAAAATGAAGATCAGTACGTTGAGGTCGACGAGGATCTCTTAGATCGGTTCGGTGACTACCCACGTGAAGTGGCTAATTTATTGGCAGTGGGGCACTTGAAGATGAGTGCGGATGCCGCCTTGGTCAGCAAGATCCGGCGTGAGGATGACATTATCAGCGTCACCTTGTCAACGCAGGGGACAGCGCAATTTTCCGGTGAAGAAATCTTTAAGGCGTTATCAAAAACAAAGTTACGGGCGACAGTGGGAACGAACGCTGGTAAAATGGTGGTCAAATTGGTGATTCAGCCAAAAATGACCGAGACCGATTGGTTAACAGATCTGTCCGCTTTTGTGGCGGCGTTAGCTGATCAGGTTGTGGATGCATCAATGGCCACAACAGAAACGGGTCGAAAGGAGTAACCATGAACACAAAGCCCCAGCGCCCAAAAGGAAGTCAACGACGGGGGCTCATTAACGGCGCGTTAATGATGTCTGTGGCGGCACTTGTGGCTAAGGTGCTGAGTGCTGTTTACCGAATCCCACTACAAAACTTGGTCGGAAACACCGGATTTTATGTTTATCAGCAGGTTTACCCGCTGTATGGAATTGCGATGACGTTTGCGCTCAGTGGGTTGCCTGTCTTTATTTCAAAGCTCATTGCGGAAATTGACGATCGGGCAAAACAACAAACGGTGGCCAAACGAATTTTTGTGATCCTTGCTGTCGTCAGCGTGCTGTTGTTCGTTGGTTTGTTTGGCGGGGCTCAGTTGATTGCCCGGGCAATGGGTGATAGCGGCCTTACCCCGTTAATTCAAGTTGTGGCAGGCATGGACCTGTTCATGCCGTTTCTGGCGGTCGGTCGGGGGTTCGCCCAGGGGCAATTCGATATGCGACCAACCGCAATTTCTCAGGTGTTAGAGCAGGTCGTCCGGGTCGCCATCATTGTGGCGGTGGCGTGGTGGGCTGCTCATCACGCATGGCCCGTTTACAAAATGGGTGCATGGGCAATGAGTGGGGCTTTGTTCGGTGCTGTGGTTGCCGTTGCTGTTTTTGCGGTGTTCTACCAAGAACTCTTTTCAGCACCGACCGTTGCCGTTTCTCAGGCCTACGATTGGCCGATTTTAGTTAAACGACTGTGGCGCGAGGGGGGCACGATTTGTCTGTTTGCCGCCGTGGTCATTTTGTTACAGTTGGTGGACTCATTCACCGTCAAACGGGGCCTTGTGACCATGGGGCTCTCGCAAGATGATGCGAAGTCACTAAAGGGGGTCTACGACCGGGCCCAACCCTTAATTCAGTTGGGGTTGGTCGTGGCCACCAGTTTTTCGGCAACGTTATTGCCGACACTCAGCGCTGCCATTGCCAACCGGCGGGCCCACACCGTGCAAGCCACGTTGACGATGCTGATTCACGTCAGCTTTGCATTATCAGTGGCTGCGACGGCAGGACTTGTGGTGTTGATGCCCAGTATCAACCACGTTTTATTTGGAAGTTCAACGGGGAGTTTAGCGTTGGCAATCTACTGTTTGAGCATCGTGTTTGCAAGTTTGATCAGCACCTACAACAGCATTTTGCAGAGTATGAACCAGTACCGCTTATCGTTAGTTGCGTTGGTCAGCGGGGTGGCGGTAAAGGGGCTATTAAACTACGGTGCGGTCGTTCGCTGGGGCATCAACGGGGCCAGTTTCATAACGGTGGTCAGCCTTGCCGTCATGTTAGGTGTATTGTGGCTAGGAAGTCCGGAAGCGATGCGAGAAGCCCTGACGCGGGGAATGTTTATCCGTAAACTTGGGTTTGTGACGACGTTAATGGCCATTGGCGCCGTGGCCGCCAGCACACAGATCCAGTTGTGGTTGGGACTGGGCCGTGGTGCAGCAGTCGTGGTGACAACTGGCGGTGTCTGTGTCGGCGTAGCCGTGTTCATTGGCGCCGCATTGTGGACCCGGTTGTTTACGCCGCGTGAGTGGCTGACGCTTCCAGGTGGTAAGACGTTACTAAAAGTGGTGGCCAAGATGAAGTGGCCATCAGTTCATTAAGTGAAAATGAGGATAATAAAATGCGATTAGATAAATTTTTAAAAATTTCACGGATTATTAAACGCCGGCCAGTTGCCAAAGAAATTGCTGACCAGGGCCGAATCACCATTAACGGGACAAAGGGAAAATCATCCAGCAACGTGAACGTTAACGATGAACTTGTTATTTCATTTGGGAACAAAACGTTGACGGTTCAGGTCTTGCAGCTGTTAGAGACGACCAAAAAAGAGGATGCCGAAAAGATGTATAAAATCGTTTCGGAAGACTACGCTAAGGATTATCGGAATCAAGATCTAAATAATTAGTGATTGAAATGCGAAAATACGTTCGCATTAAAAGAGTGTTAATCCTTACAGCTGTAACGTATTTGACATTTACATCTAAAATTGACGTTGTTATACTTTAGGTGAAATCATTAAATGGATAACGTTGATTATCAAAAGTTGCGGACCCGTCTAGTTGAGGTGTAAATAGCATGCAAGATGAGCATTCGATTCATCAACTGAATAATGATTATGTGAAGCGGCTTCGGGCAAGTGAAGTTGCGCATAACCAAACGCAGGCACAGTTATCACGACGGCGCCGCGGGCGGATGTGGCGGATTTTGCTGGCATTTGCTGTGGCCATGGTGTTATGTTTTTGGGCGTACGGTCGGAATGTGGCCAGCTTAAAGAAGCTGAACCACGAAAACGCACAAGCAACCACCCAGTTGCAGACGGCGAAGCAGAAAAATTCGAAGCTGAACCAACAGGTGGGTCAGTTGAATAATGATGATTATTTAGAAAAATTAATTCGCGATAAATATCTGTACACGAAAGACGGGGAAACCGTTTATAATTTACCGACAGATGCGAAGTAAAGAATTAAGCAATTAACAGCCGTGGGCGGTGCCCGCGGCTGTTTTATGGTACAATCATGATGTTTTAAAGCGTTAACAACGCAATCTTCAGGAGGATAAATCTTTTTATGGCAGTGGCAATCGGTAGCAAAGTTTCGGGTAAGGTGACAGGCATTACTGGGTTTGGTGCGTTCATTGATCTAGGCGAGCACCAGAGTGGTTTAGTTCACATTAGCCAGGTCTCCAATGAATACGTTAAGGACATTCACGATGTACTCACCGTGGGCGATGAAGTTACGGTTAAAGTGCTATCGATTGAAAATGGCAAAATTGCTTTATCCATCAAGCAAGCCGCTGACAATGCGACGGCACCAAGTGCACGTGAACACCATGGGCATAGCAATGACCATCATGAAGTGAACCGTGAACCGCGGGCTGAACACAGAAGCAGCAACCGTGGCGCAGGTCGGAAACCCCATGCTGTTGATAACAGTTTTGATGGGATGATGGCAAGTTTCTTAAAGGATAGTGAACAACGGTTAGCGACCATTAAGCATAATACTGAAGGAAAACGTGGCGGTCGTGGTGGCCGGCGAAGTTAAATTGAACTAAAAGCGCCTGTCACTTCTATCTAATTAAGGAGCGGCAGGCGTTTTATAATCCAAAGAAAGGTGGAACCTGGTAACGAACATGAACGAAGTTAGACAGCAACTCCGGGCAGCTAACCAAATGCACGGATTATGGCAGGCAAGTGACACGGTTGTCGTGGCGGTCTCGACGGGCGTGGACTCGATGGTGTTACTGGATGTGCTCCGCCACCTTCCAAAAAGTGAGCGCCCGACGCTTGTGGTTGCACATGTTAACCATCAATTGCGGGCTCAAAGCGACGTTGAAGAGGCTAGTTTGCGGGCACAGCTGGCGTCAACGGATGTGCCGTTAGTGGTGACCAGCTGGCCCAAAGAAGACCACCCACAAATGGGTGTCGAAGCAGCGGCACGGGCGTTTCGCTATGATTTTTTTGAGCGGGTGATGAGAAAGTATGGGGCAACGGTGTTGATGACCGCACACCAGCAGGATGAACAGGCCGAAACAATCATGATGCGGGTGATCGAAGGCCGAAGTTTTACCGAACCACTTGGAATCGCGTGGCAGCGCCCGTTTGGCCCCGGACGATTAGTGCGGCCATTGTTAGGAATCAGCAAAGCCGCCATTCGCGCGTATGCGGATGATCACCAGGTGATGAGCTTTGAGGATGAAACGAACATGTCGCTGACGGTTCTACGTAACCGAACGAGACACCAGGTGCTGCCACAGCTCCGGGCAGAAAATCCGCGGTTTGATGACGACCTTGTGGCGAACGCAGCAGACTTAGCAGAAATGATGGCGGTTATGGGAAAACAGGCCCATGAAGTCGTCAGTCATGCTAACGGGAGCTTACAAGCGTTGATGAGTGACGCACTCCCGACCAGTTTATTACTGAAAACAGCGTTTAGTGAATGTGCACCAGAGGTCTCTGTTAGTGCAAGTGTGTGGCGGCGACTTGCAGTTAACTTGCCGACGATGCGCCCCCAAGCAACCATTGATTTAGGTCGCGGGTGGCAATTGCAGCGTCATTACGATCAAATTATGTTTGTTAAACGGGAATCTGGTCCTCAAAAAATCCGTGCTCAAACGCTACCAGACCAACAAACTATGGTACCATTGAACAAATGGCAGTCAGTGACAGAAGTGGGTGCTATCGGTGCGTGGTCAGCTGAGCAAACCGTCACAATGTGGCCGGCGTTTCGAAGCGTTCATGTCCGAGTTTCACCAACTGACTGGCCGTTAATTATTCGGCCAGCACGAGGGGATGATCGGCTTGCCTTGGCAAACGGCGGTCACCAAAGTGTTCGGCGGATTATGATCAACCAAAAGGTCGCGACGGCAGAGCGCTCACAGCAATTGCTGGTGACGACAGTAACCGGAACACCGTTATGGTTGGTTGGACGTAAAGTGGCGGCAACCGCCGTGTCCGGTCAGGTCATTGAACTATGTTTAAAACCAATGCAAGGAGTAGAGTATGGATAACGATATTGAAAAAACGTTGTACAGTGCGGAAGAAATCAAAGAAGCAGCCCACCGGTTGGGAATGCAACTAACCGAGGACTATCGGGATAAAAAGCCGATCATGGTGTCCGTGTTAAAGGGTGCCATTTTATGGACGGTGGATGTCATGCGTGAAATGGACATCATGGCAGAGATGGACTTTGTTGATGTTTCAAGTTATCACGGTGGGGTTGCTTCTGCCGGTGAAATTGAGCTGATCCATGATCTAAGCGTTGATGTGACAGATCGAAATATCATCATCATGGAAGACATTATCGACACGGGCCGGACCCTACAATACTTGATCGACCTGTTAAAGAAGCGACACGCAAAGGACATCAAAGTCTGCACGCTGCTTGATAAACCAGAAGGCCGGGTTGTCCCTGCTAAGGCGGATTACGTTGGTTTCCAACTCCCAAAGGAATTTGTGGTGGGCTATGGGCTTGATTACAAGGAGTTTTATCGAAACCTTCCGTATGTTGGGGTGTTAAAACCGTCCGTTTACGAAGAGGACAAGTAGGCAGTCACGGCCTGAGCAATCAGAAAATTGGTGCGTTACTGTAACGGGTTTCACGCCCGTTTTACTGGGCGATTGAAAAAATCCGTTGTGGGCGTCATTTTTGTTTGGTCAAGATAGGTCAATTGTGCTATTATATGATTCATTAGCAGGGGGTAACCCCGCTTTATCCCGTTTTAATGGGATGAAGAAATGAAATACACTGTCAGGAGGCACTGTATGAACACACGCCGTAACGGGCCGGTTCGTAACAGTTTGTTCTGGATCGTGATCTTTTTGTCATTTATGGGAATCTTGTATTTCTTCTTTGGCAATAACACGGGCTCACAGACCCAAAACATTCGCTCGAGCGAATTTGTCCAGGAATTAAATCAAAACAAGGTCAAGAGCTTCCAGGTTCAGCCATCCGGTGGGGTCTATAAGATCACCGGGGACTACCGGACTGCTCAAAAGGCCTCCAGTACAGGAAATTCTTCACTAGGACTAGGCGGAAGCCAATCCACAAAGGTGAAGAGTTTTACCACTTCTGTTCTGGAAAATGATGCCAGCGTGAAGCAAATCACTGACGCAGCTAGCAAGCACAGCGTCAAGATGGACACAAAGGCAGAAGAATCAAGTGGCTTCTGGATCAACTTAATTAGTTTGATCCTGCCAGTTGTTCTAATCATCTTCTTCTTCTACATGATGATGGGCCAAGCTGGTCAAGGTGGCGGCGGTCGTGGCGGTGTCACGAGCTTTGGGAAATCTAAAGCAAAGCCTGCAGATCCTAAGACCAACACCGTTCGTTTTAGCGACGTGGCCGGTGAAGAAGAAGAAAAGCAGGAACTGGTTGAAGTTGTTGAATTCTTAAAGGATCCGCAGAAGTTCACGACGCTGGGCGCACACATTCCAGCCGGTGTTCTGCTCGAGGGCCCGCCAGGTACTGGTAAGACATTACTTGCCAAGGCAGTTGCTGGTGAAGCTGGCGTACCATTCTTCTCCATGTCTGGGTCTGATTTCGTCGAAATGTTCGTCGGGGTTGGGGCTAGCCGGGTTCGTGACTTGTTCGATCAAGCCAAGAAGAGTGCACCATCAATTATCTTCATTGATGAAATTGATGCCGTTGGTCGTCAACGTGGCACTGGCATGGGTGGTGGTCACGATGAACGTGAACAAACACTGAACCAGTTGCTGGTTGAAATGGATGGATTTACTGGAAACGAAGGGGTCATCGTGATGGCCGCAACTAACCGGTCTGATGTCCTTGACCCAGCCCTGTTACGTCCAGGCCGGTTTGACCGGAAGATCCTTGTGGGTCGTCCTGACGTTAAGGGCCGTGAAGCAATTTTGAAGGTTCATGCAGAAGGCAAGCCATTGGCTGCCAGTGTTGACCTTAAGGAAATTGCCAAGCAAACACCTGGGTTTGTGGGTGCTGATTTAGCGAACCTGTTGAATGAAGCCGCATTATTAGCTGCTCGTCGTGGGAAGACGCAAATTGACGCTGCCGACTTAGATGAAGCGGAAGACCGGGTTATTGCCGGGCCTGCCAAGCATGATCGGGTTATTTCTGATCATGAACGGCAAACCGTGGCGTACCATGAAGCTGGGCATACCATCGTTGGGCTTGTGCTTAACGACGCCCGGGTGGTCCACAAAGTAACCATTGTGCCTCGTGGTCGTGCCGGCGGTTACGCCATCATGTTGCCACGTGAAGACCAGATGCTGATGAGTAAGAAGGATGCGAAGGAACAGATTGCCGGGTTAATGGGTGGTCGTGCTGCTGAACAGATCATCTTTGATTCAGAATCATCTGGTGCTTCAAATGACTTTGAACAGGCAACACAAATTGCCCGTTCAATGGTGACGCAGTACGGGATGAGTGACAAACTGGGCATGGTTTCACTGGAAAGTGATGGCCAACCATTCTTGGGTGCTCAGTATGGCCAACAACCACCATACTCACAAGAAACAGCTGCTTTGATTGATGAAGAAGTTCGTCGTTTAACTGCTGAAGGTTACACAGACGCACAAAACATTATTCAAAGTCACCGTGAACAACACAAGTTGATTGCGGAAGCCCTCTTGAAGTACGAAACGTTGGATGAAAAGCAGATCTTAAGTTTATTCAAGACTGGAAAGATGCCTGAAAGTGCAGCTCCTGAAGCTGACCCACAGGCAGCAACCTTTGAACAAGCGAAGAGTGCTTTGGAACAACGTGAAGCACAGCGGGCTGCTGAACATGAACCAGCAACATCTGCGGCAAGTCAGACAAGCGCTGACACAACGAGCCAAGCAACTAGCGCTGCTAGTTCGGCGAGTGAAGCAGCAGATTCAACTGATTCACATCAAGATTAGTCTTTACGAAACACACCGTTGGCGGTTACGTCGAAACGGTGTGTTTTTCTTTACATGATGACGCAAACGTTAGCTTTGGCTAACGTTTTTCCGGTAAATGCGGTATACTAGCTTTCAGAATTTTTGAGGAGTATGACATGGCGAATTATTTAGTGAAAAGTATTATTGATGACGGTAACTTTCGGGCATACGCAGTGGATACAACAAACGTTGTGGCGGAAGCGCAACGGCGCCACGACACGTGGAGTGCCTCATCTGCGGCCTTAGGACGGACCATGACTGGTGCCATCCTGTTGGCAACATCCCTGATGAAGGGTCAAGAAACCATGACGGTCAAGGTGCAGGGTGATGGCCCGGCCAAGGGGATCGTTGTGGACGCGGATGCACAAGGGCACGTAAAGGGCTACATTATGAACCCCCACGTGCATTTGCCACTGAACGAACAGGGGCACATTGATGTTAGTGGGGCCGTGGGTAAAAACGGGGCCCTGTCGGTGACTAAGAACCTTGGTTTAGACCAACCGTACACGGGTCAGGTTGGCCTTGTTAGTGGTGAGATCGGTGATGATTTCACGTACTACCTGGCACAATCCGAACAAATTCCGTCAGCCGTTGGGGTGTCTGTGTTTGTTGAAAACGACAACACCATTGGCGTTGCTGGTGGCTTTATGATCCAAGTCCTTCCTGGTGCTTCCGATGAAGCAATCACAAAATTGGAAGCAACGTTGAAAGAAATGCCGTTGGTTTCCCAACTGTTACGGGATGGTAAGACGCCAGAAGACATTTTGAACGACCTGTTTGGCGAGGACCGGGTGAAAATTTTGGAACGGGTTCCCGTTAGTTTTGAATGTAACTGTTCAAAGGAAAAGTTTGCCGGTGACTTGGTCAGTTTACCAACTGCCGACATTCAAGAAATGATCGATGAAGGTCATGGTGCGGAAGCGGTCTGCCGGTTCTGTGGAAACAAATATCAGTTTAGCGAAGCGGACTTAAAGCAACTGTTAGTTGATCGTGAAGCCTAACGTTTTGGTAAGAGACGCCCCATTGGAGGAGTAAACATGAAGTGGAACATTGGCGGAATTGAAATTCCCAATCAGATCGTTGTCGCACCGATGGCGGGAGTTACGAACTCCGCGTTTCGGGTGATATGTAAAGAGTTTGGTGCCGGCCTAGTCGTTTGTGAAATGATTTCTGACCGTGGCATCCTGTACAAAAACAAGAAGACGTTGTCCATGATGAAGGTGGAAGAAGTAGAACACCCGATGAGCATCCAGATTTTTGGGGGAACAAAGGAAACATTGGTTCAAGCAGCTCAGTATGTTGATCAACACACTGAAGCAGATATCATTGACATTAACATGGGTTGCCCCGTAAACAAGGTGGTTAAAACGGACGCTGGTGCACGGTGGCTGTTAGATCCTAACAAGGTCTATGAAATGGTTTCTTACGTCACAGACGCCGTTAAAAAGCCGGTGACGGTCAAGATGCGGACTGGTTGGGATCCTGACCATGTGTACGCGGTTGAAAACGCACTTGCCGCAGAACGTGGTGGTGCTGCCGCGCTAGCGATGCATGGCCGGACCCGGTTCCAATTTTACGAGGGTCACTCAGACTGGGACGTACTTCATCAGGTCGCTGAGCAAATCCACATTCCGTTTATGGGAAATGGGGACGTTCAGACACCACAAGACGCAAAGAAGATGATCGACGAAGTGGGCGCAGACGCTGCCATGGTTGGTCGCGCCGCTGAAGGAAATCCGTGGGTTCTGGGGCAGATGGCTCATTACCTCGAAACAGGGGACTTACTCCCCGAACCAACGGCAGCAGAAAAGGTGGCTACGGCCAAGGAACACTTACAGCGGTTGGTTGACTTGAAGGGTGAACACGTTGGCTCTCACGAATTCCGTGGGCAAGCGACTTACTACCTGAAGGGGATTTCACACTCTGCTCGGACAAAAGTTGCGTTGAACAATGCCGAGACCCAACAGGAGATGATCGACATCTTTGACGGGTTCTTGGACCAATTGGCAAAACGCGGTGAACGGGAAAGTTCAGAAGTTGTTCGTTAAACAGGCACTGTTTTAGTGTAAAATGGTGAATGTGAGAAATTGACAGAAGTGAGGGATTAAATTGGCAAAGCAAGAAGCAAGCATGAACGACCAGATGAAGGTTCGTCGTGATAAGTTGCAGGAACTGCGTGAAGACGGCGTTGAACCGTTTGGTCACCGGTTTGACCGGACCCATTTAGCAGATCAAATCCGTGAACAGTTTGGTGATGAAGACAAAGAGACCCTGGAAGAACAGGCGAACGTTGTGACCATTGCTGGGCGGATGATGTCAAAACGTGGTAAGGGTAAGGTTGGGTTTGCTGACCTGAAGGACCGGAGTGGTCGGATTCAAATCTATGTGCGAAAAGATGTCGTCGGCGAAGAAATGTATCACGTCTTCAAACGGTCTGACCTTGGGGACTTCATCGGGATTACCGGAGACGTCATTAAGACAGACATGGGTGAACTGACGGTTCGGGCCCAAAAGTTGACGTTTTTGAGTAAGGCATTACGGCCATTACCAGATAAGTACCATGGATTAACAAACCAGGAACAGATTTATCGGCAACGGTATCTGGACCTGATTGCTAATGATGACAGCTTTAAACGGTTCCAACAACGGACGAAGATCATTACGGCCGTTCGCCGCTACTTGGATGGCTTAGACTTCCAGGAAGTGGAAACGCCTGTATTGCATAACATCCCTGGTGGTGCTGCTGCCCGGCCATTCATTACGCACCATAATGCGCTGAACATTGAATTGTACCTGCGGATCGCGCTTGAGTTACACTTGAAGCGGCTGATCGTCGGTGGGATGGAACGCGTGTACGAAATCGGGCGTGTCTTCCGTAATGAAGGGTTGGATACAAAACATAACCCTGAATTTACCATGCTGGAGTCATATGTTGCCTACTGGGACTTTCATGATGTCATGGATGAAACTGAAGGAATCTTTAAGGCAGCCGCTAAGGCGGTTGCACCTGATGCCGTTGTAACGTACCAGGGGACCACACTAGATTTAGCTAAGCCATTCAAGCGGGTCCACATGGTGGATGCAATTAAGGCGGAGACTGGTGTTGACTTCTGGGAGCCGAAGACGCTTGAAGAAGCTCGGCAGTTGGCTACTGACAATGGTATTCACTACGAAGACTTCTGGTCAGTGGGGCACATCATTAACCAGTTCTTTGAAGATAAGGTCGAGGACACATTGGTGCAGCCAACGTTTATTTATGGGCACCCAGTGGAGATTTCACCACTTGCAAAGAAGAATGAAGATGACGCCCGGTTTACAGACCGGTTTGAACTGTACATCGTTGGAAATGAATTTGCCAACGCCTTCTCTGAATTAAACGATCCAATTGATCAACGGGAACGTTTTGAACAACAGGCCGCAGAACGTGCTGCCGGTGATGACGAAGCGCAGTTGATCGATGAAGACTTCGTTGAATCATTGGAGTACGGCATGCCACCAACTGGTGGTCTTGGCGTGGGGATCGATCGGTTAGTCATGCTACTGACCGATGCGGCATCAATTCGTGATGTCTTATTGTTCCCAACAATGCGTGCAGAAGACAATGTAACTGATTAGTTTTTGAAATGAAGAAAGAGCCACCCCCCGGTGTTTACGCCGGGGGGTGGCTCTTTCTTTGGTCGTTAGTGAAATTGATTTAAGAAAAGCGTTTATTAGCCCTTGCAAATACACCCTAACATGGTATGATGTAATTCCGGTTGTTTGATTGACCGGTTTGAAAACAGACGTCGTGATGGTTCTGAATGCTTATGCAACGGAGCAGACGACGAACAGTTGGCCGTCAAATGAGAAAATCGTTAAAATGATAATTCTTCCTTGACCGAAGCCGACTAACCTGTTATTCTTAATAACGTTGTCAAAACAGCTTATCACTTTTGAACAAGTTGTTTTCACAGCTATACCAATTCAATTTTCGCCGACAATTAATTGAAATTAGTTGTTGACATAGCAAGGAAAGATTGGTATTCTAATTAAGTCGTCTGATACAAACCAATTTGTTCTGACGGTGGTAGATCTTTGAAAACTGAACAACGTTTCGACGAATCAAATGTGTAGGGTCTTTGAACGAAAGTTCAAAACAATACACTTGTGAAGTCAATTCACTTTATAACCAAGTAACAAAAACAAGAGTTCGTTCAACTAACTCATTAATTTGAGAGTTTGATCCTGGCTCAGGA